>JAAZNH010000052.1 GCA_012798365.1 Methanomicrobiales archaeon
CCGCATAACTGCGGCACCTGCGATTATGAACTGGTCAAAGGCATCCGGGATTATTCCCTGAACGCGGACCGGGGCCTCATCGATGCCCTGCTGGAAACAGACTGCAGCTGCAAACAGGAGTGGGAGTACGTCTTATCTGAAGAAAAACCGTGGTGCATGCCCCTGACGCGGTAAAAAACCTGAAACGGAAAAAAAAATTATTTTTTCATGTGCCCGCTCTGGACATCCAGCTGGTGGGCGAGCAGGGGCAGGAAGGTCCCGGCATCCGATACAATACCGATTGCCTGGGTCGTCCCGCGATCCATGAGCTTTGTCAGGTGAGCCGGGTTGATATCAACACAGACCGTCTTCACGCTGGATGGCAGGCAGTTGCCAACCGCAATGGAGTGAAGCAGGGTTGCGATCATCAGCACCATGCTGCAGCCCCCGAGACGGTTGCGCATCGCGTCCTGGGCTTCCATGGAGTCCTGGATGACATCCGGCAGGGGGCCGTCATCGCGGATGGAACCGGCCAGGACGAACGGGACATTGTTCTTCACGCATTCGTACATGATCCCGCTCTTGATCACGCCCTTGTCAACGGCCTCTTTGATGGAGCCGGCCCGCATGATCTCACTGATCGCATAAAGATGGTGCTTATGGCCGCCCATGACCGGATTGCCGGTGGAGATGTCCATCCCCAGGGACGTGCCGTACAGGCTGCACTCGATATCGTGGGTTGCAAGAGCATTGCCGGCAGAGAGGACATCAACATAGCCTTTGCGGATCATCGCTGCAAGGGATTTTCCGGCACCGGTATGGATAATCGCCGGTCCGCCGACAACGGCAATTTTTCCGCCATTTTTCCGGACCTCCAGGATCTCACGGGCAATCTTGGTGATGAGCGTTGTGCTGGGCCGCTCGGGAGAGACGGTCCCGTGCATGAACTCAAACGTGCTCTGTTCCCGGGGCCGTTCGGGATAGATCACGCTCACGCCCTGCTCGCCAACAACCACCAGTTCGCCTTTCCGGATCTTGCCAAGCGGCCGGGCTGTGGCCGTCTTCTTAACCGGGTCAACGACAATAAGGAAGTCCATCTCGATAGCCGCGACGTCGATCCATTCACCGCCAACCTTCACCTGCGTGGGGTGGTTGGAGGTGGTGTAGAAGCCCTTGGGGACAACCCGGTCTGCATCTGCCGGGACGAGATGGACATCCTTCACTTCGACCGGGCGTGCACCCAGCCGGTGCACTTCAGAGAGAATGGAACGGAGCTTGTCCTTGTTCGCGGCATTGATCCGCAGCCGGGCATAGCTCGGGTCGGTCTTCTTCTTGCCAATATCAAAGACAAGGATCTCAAAATTGCCGCCCATATCCATGACCCGGTCGAAGAGCTGCGTCATAATGCCGGAGTCAATGATGTGACCCCGCAGCTCAATCTCCTGCGACTCTCCCATAATACCATGATCTTGGCGATGCACCCTTATATGCATTCCCTAACCATTACCGTCGTAATCGCCCGGGTTTTGCCGGGATGAGGGGGAGGGAGGTACCGGGGATTTTTACCACGGGCGGGCCAGGGGATTTGACAGGGAGGATCGATGAAATGGTCTGAACGGGGGATACCAGAACGGGGTTGATGATGAGGAGGGAAGGGATGAAGTGGTGGCATTGAAGGAGAGGATTTTGGAGTATTGGAGAGAGAACGGGAGGTTTTGTATCGGCAGAATTCGCTTCCGACAACCGGAATCAGGGAGATATGAGAAAAAGACCGGCACGTTCGAGATCCGCCGGGGTATTGATATTCAGGGCAAGCCGCGGCTCGTCGAGAAGCAGCCGGAATTCGTCCTGCTCTTCTTCGATATTCCGGCCACGAAGGATGTTCACGCCACACGGGCATGCATCCGTCCCGCCTACAACCTCACGATAGGGCATGCTGCCCCGGCAGGTTGTCACGAGGCGGGCCGGGACCCACGTGGAGAGCGCCTCTTTTTCGCAGGATTCGTAGGAACCGATGATCTGCCGGATGATTTCCGGCGTGATGCAGGGTATGTCACAGACACTGATCAGGACCGGCCCGGTTTCCTCAAGGCTGGTGACTGCAATGATCATGTCGTCAATGAATCCTTCACCCGGGGCACGGATGGCCGGAATTCCCTGGGCCCGGCACCAGTTCATGGTCATGGGGGTCTTTGACGACCCCACCACAACCGGCTCGCAGCCGGCCTTGCGAAATGCTTCCGCAACATAGCGGATCATGGGCTGTCCCCCGACCGTGACCAGGGGTTTTTCCCCCCGGTTGAGGCGGCTTCCCGCCCCGCCTGCCAGGATCAGCGCACGCATGCTGCCAGTGCCTCAAGAAGCTGGGAGTTCTCTTCCGGCGTCCTGACCGCGATGCGGATGCAGGTAGGAAGACCAAATGACGTGCAGTCCCGGACAAGAATGTCTTTTCGTGCAAGGGCATCACAGAGTCCGGCAACGTTCCGGCGGCATTCGACGAGGATATAATTGGCCCGGGACGGGATGGGGGTGAGGCCGAAGCCGGTCAGGGCAGCAGCGAGCCGGTCCCGCTCCCGTTCTATGGCAGCACGCGACTCAGCCAGGTCATCCAGGTGCAGCAGCGCCTGCAGGGCGAACGCTTCGGCATACGCGTTAACGCACCAGGGGGCACGGGCTGTTTCAATCGTTTCCACCAGGGACGGATCACCAAAGCCAAACCCAATCCGGAGGCCCGGAACCGAGAAGGTCTTGGTCAGGGAGTGCAGGACAAACAGGCCGGGATGACGGACACCGGCAAGGCTCTCACCAGGATCGGCAAGGCCGATAAAGGCTTCGTCAACAAAAAGGATACCGCCATGACCATCAACGCTGGTAAGCGTGCCGAGAAGATAGCCTTTTTTCTTCAGTGCACCGGTCGGGTTGTTGGGATTGCAGACAAACACAACATCCGCCGTATCCGGTGACGGGGCCATTGTTGCTCCGGCAAGCCTTGCAGAAAGATCATACTCCCCGAACGTGGGCTGTTCAAAATAATAGCGGCGGGGGACGGTGTTATGCCCAAGGGTGACCGCACAAAACGCCCGGATTATCTCAATGGATCCATTCCCCACGCAGATCTCAGCAGGATCCCGGCTAAAAACCTTTGCGATCCGGTCTTTTAGTTCAGTATAGGAATCATCCGGATAGTATTCAAGATCAGATGGATCGACATGCCAGGCAAACCGCGGGGGGAACGGGTTGACACTCGCGCTGAAATCAAGAACATTTTTGCGGGTTTTTTCACGCTGCAACTTTCCGGTGCCGCCATGCATTACCCGTTTTGGAAAGTCAACAGCCATTAAATTCCGCCTTTTTTTCTGAATACTTTGATTTACAGTCTTAAATGCGTTATGTGGACGGGATCGCAATCAAACAAGAAAGTTTATATACGACCCGGTTATATTTTGTTCTATCTGGTTAAGTCAGACACGAGAGTTCTCTTTGTCTGACATATGCATGACAAGAGCCAGACATATGTCAGA
>JAAZNH010000053.1 GCA_012798365.1 Methanomicrobiales archaeon
GGTTGCTGCCGGTGTGTTGTATCCGGGATTTGGCATCACGTTCCGGCCGGAACTTGCAGCTCTTGCCATGGCGGCAAGCTCGGTAACCGTCGTATCCCTCTCTCTGCTCCTCAAGACGTATATACCGGAAGGGAAAAAAGTGCATAGCTGAGGTGCAAGATGGCAATTGACCCTATCTGCAAGATGACCGTAGATGAGAAGACCGCGAAGTTCACGAGCGATTATCAGGGAAAGAAGTATTACTTCTGTGCCCCGGGCTGCAAGAAGAAGTTCGATGCAGACCCCTCCAGGTACGCCTGATCTGTCCGGGCGCATTTTCCAGCGGGGTCGTGTATTGAACCGGAATTTCTCTCTTTTCTCCCCGTATTTCCGGTAAGATTCATATAGCAATATCAGACAACCTCTTTTATTCGGATATTCTTCCGATACACCGGCTGCTGCCGGCATGATTGACATGGCGGTTGCATTCATCAGCCCGGAACTCTATGCATACGGCATTCTCCCGCTTCTGATCTTCCTTTCACGGGTTGCTGATGTCAGCATGGAAACCATCCGGGTCATTTACATATCCCGGGGCATCAAGTATCTTGCGCCCATCATCGCGTTCTTTGAGATCATCATCTGGCTGCTTGCCATGGAAGTGGTCTTAAGCGACCTTGCCAACTGGATCAACTTTTTTGCCTACGCATTCGGGTTTGCAACCGGTACCTATGTCGGGCTTGTTCTTGAGGAGAAACTCTCCATCGGTATGGTCATCCTCCGGATTATCACCACTGAAACTGATGCCCACGAAGGAATTGCCGCGTTTCTTGCCCGGGAGCAGTTCGGCGTGACAAATATCGATGCATGCGGCTCCCGCGGCGATGTCCGGATTATCCTTACCCTGATTAACCGGACGGATCTTGCGCGGATAACCGGATACCTGCGGGAAAACTATCCCCGCACATTCTTTTCAATCGAGGATGTCCGCTATGCAAATGAAGGAGTATTCCGGCCAAAGAAGGGTCATTCTCTTATTGGCATCGCCGGTCTCCTGAATCCCTGGAACACGAAAAAGTAACCGGAAGCTGTGGATTTTTCTCCAGATGCCTTCAAATAACAGCGAAACCTAGTCTGGATAGAGGATACCCGGGTACTGCCCCCTCCTGCGGGGCGCTGGTGACACTGCAATGAAGACCGACATGCCCCTGTCAAAACCGATCCGCCGCTTTCTTCAGCATACTGAAGAGACGCTTGATACCGAGATCTCGCTCCTCCGCCAGCCGGATGCGGACCCGGGCGGCACTCTTGTGGACAAGTATACCTATGATATTGATCGCAATGTCATCATCTTTCCCGCACAATACGTGGGCCTGTTAAAAGACTTCATCATTGCAAAACACTGCACGCACCTGATGATGAAGGGCGCAGCGGCAAAGAAGGCGAAGTTCCTTGTCTGTTCGTACAACGAGACCTCGGTCTACAACGGGATGCGGCAGATCTATATTGATGCCCTCAAAGACGAGGCAAAGAAGGAGAAAAAGCTCCCGGTCAACAAACTGATCCAGCTGCTCTTTATCCTCTTCACCCATTTCAACGATGATATCAACGAGCTGCCCTGGAATGCAATCATCAATGCAAGCGTCTACCACCGGATGCCCAAGATCCGCAAGACCCAGCTCTACCATGTCATGAAAGAGAGCAAGAACGATATGGACGAGATGATGGAGCAGGAATCGATCGTCCCCCGCCGGTATTTTGTGCTGAACAAAGCGATGTTCTATGCCCGCGACATGTTCCTTGCAAAAACGCTTCCGGCCGATGAGCTCATCCCGGTCATCAACATCCCGCAGATGAAGAAGTTCAATCACCTTGAAGTGAAGGAGATGCTGACAACCCGCTGGACCCATACCGCATGGTACCAGTCGAAAGTCTTTGGCGACAATATGCTTGACATCATCCAGAAACCGCTTGGTCAGGTGAAGTGGAACGAACCACCTACGCTTGATTACTATTATGACCTTTACAAAGTCGGGGTGCTTCTTACTGACAATCTCCTCTCGTACATGACCATGCGGGACTGGTATGTCTGGGAGGAACCAAAACACCTCCTGAATGCGCACGAGAACAAAGTTGAGTACGAGAAGAAGGCATTGAAGAAGATCTTCGGCGACCTGATCGCCGATGCGTGGGAGGACCAGTTATGACCGGATGGACTGAGGCCGGGGGGTGCCTGTCATGACCACCAGCAAGGAAGTGATCGAGCTTTTAAAAAAGGGCAGGGGGTTTGCCAAGCGGACCAAGTACAAGGAGGCTCTTGCGTTCTTTGACAAGGCGTTAACGCTGGACCCCCGGTTTGCCGAGAGCTGGTACCTGCGTGCCACCGTATATGCCGATACCGGGCGGTACAAGGAAGCGATTGCGGATTGTGACAAAGCATTGTCAATCGACCCAAATTATGCTGATGCATGGACAAAAAAGAGCGTGGTCCTGTACAACCTCGAACGCTACGAGGAGTCTCTTACAGCAAGCACCCGCGCATCATCGTTGAACGGCAATGATGTGACCGCGTGGTACATGAAAGGGGTCTGCCTGGACGAGCTTGGCAGGAGCGATGAAGCGCAGATAGCGTATGGAAAATCTCTTGAGCTGGAGATCATTCTTGATATGAAAGCAGAACAGGATCGGATGAAACGTCATTAAGGTGCCGCAATCCGGTTTTTTCTTTTTTTCCCAGCGTCCATATTTTCCGTTTTCTCATAGGGAAGTAATGCCGGGCGGATTATTCCCAGTGCAAAAGTATTATGAACGGCA
>JAAZNH010000054.1 GCA_012798365.1 Methanomicrobiales archaeon
AGGAGGGCCATCAGGACGCCGCTCACCATGATATACTCCATCAGGTTTGCCACACCGGATTCAGCGGTGTGATTATTGGGACGTCCAGTTCTCATTGTAGATGGTCACCCCGTTATTGTAGTGGATCAACGAATAGTTATGCGTGTAATCAAACGGCTGGTAGTGTAGTGTATTGAGAGTATAATTCACGACCGCCCCCTTGCGTTTGATTGACAGGTTGATGATGTCGTGATAGACCCGGTCATCTATCTCCCCGTTGTTCCCCGCGTGCTCCTTGATAACGTGACTGATGTCTCTCACATCACTTTTCGGGAATTCTATCACACTCTCTGATGTGGACTGTCCCACAATAGTCGACTGGTTGATGATCAGGGCCAGAAAGAAGAGGCTGAAGCTGACCAGAAATCCCATCAGGACGATCCATTGTGCATCATCGTTCAGTCGCGCCATAACAACACCTCGACAAGAACCGCCCGGTCCTCACTCGGCGCAGAGGAGGGCAGTTTTTTGTTCACAATGACCCATTTTGTCACCCGTACTGCGTGTTCCCCTCCCGTCAGGTTCCGTGATGCGTTGAGGGGAACACTGTTAATTGAAGCATCGGTAGCAGATTCGTAGGTATAACTCGCGGAAAACTGGATATCATGTTTCGGGCCGAAACCTGATACATTGGTATATCGCATGAACATCTCCCTGAACAGGAACCCATCATCATTTCGCACGATTTGCTGGAGTGGGCTTTCTGTTACGGAACTGTTCAGGGGAGTATCCATCATTTTCAGGGCATCGCTACCAAGGATTTCCAGCTGCATATCACTGATATGGGAATCACCTGCTGTGTATACTGTTGTGGTATTCAGCACCAGGTAAGCAGTGACCAGGATGATGAGGCCGGCAGCAACGCCCTCAATGGTATACAGTTGTCCGCCGCTGTTTACCATATGGCAACCTCCACAATGGCTTCACTGAGTTGCGGCTGGGTGACATTGGCCGGATTGTAATTGTAATCAAATGGCCGGGAACACGAGTTATTCAAAAAGGAGCTTTTTACCGGGTTTCCGGCAATATCCTCCATGTCGAACGTGAGATTGATATATACCGTGGAATAGGTCCCTCCCATCAGGTCAAAGACACTGGGTTCCATAACCAGGGACACATTGTCCTCAACAATGCAGGCCGGGGGAGCACAGGAACTCCCGCCATTGATATACGCCTTGTCATAGTCCGCAATAACCGTTGAGAGTGAGGGAGGGATGGTGTTTTCCAGCTTCATTATTTTAACATTACTCAGCCGGATCCTGACATCATCCGGGTCAACCGGGGTTGCCGCTGGCGCCGGGAAGATGGTTGCACGAAGATCCGTAAGGTTGACCATGATCCTGTCTCTTGTCGGGTTGATCTGGTAGGCAGGATTTTTCATCTGCCCCTGCAGTTTTGTCGTGTTGATGAGAATGGAGAATTCATGACGGGTGACATTGAAGTCCGGACCCGTTTTGGTATAATTAAACCGGTGTGCCGCATAATACGAGCGGTTCAGCGTTGCATTGCTCGAGCCCTTGATCATGGCCAGTCTGCGGATGTAACCGTAACTATAATCCATCGGGATTATTTCCCCTGTAGAGTTCCCGATTCCTGCATTCAGCTCGGTTATGGAAATATTCATGTGATACGGAATTTCTCCGAAAATTGCCCTGACATGATAATCTTCTGGTGTGAATGAGGAGCAGAAGAACCGGTTGATTTTTTCCCGTGAGAGGATGTTGGGGGTGTCTTTGGATAGTGCAAGGCCGAACCGGGAGATATCGTACTTCTGCAAATCGGATTTGAATTCCCACGGTGGTGATGATGGCCATCCGGGATCTTCAGTCAGGATAACTCCGGTCCGATATGCGACAGCCTCGGTATCTATGGTACTCGACTGCATGCCAAGGAGAACCCCCGGGATCATGGCAGCTACCCAGATGAAGGCGAGCATGAAGATGGTGAAACCGACTAGAAAGTCGATGGACAGGGTACCCCGGTCATCCGGCATATTATGTGGCTCTCTCCCCGGTTGTAGCGTTAAACACCAGTTTTTCTGTTGTGCTGTTGGTGGTGATGAGGATCACATAGCTTCCGTTGATCAGTTCGAGTTCTCTTTGGATTTGGGGTGTCGCCTCACCTGTCTCTTCAACGGG
>JAAZNH010000055.1 GCA_012798365.1 Methanomicrobiales archaeon
CCCGAGCGGGGAGGTCGCCAGGTGGTACTCCCACCGGTTGTCAGTGCTGACCGGTGCAGCTGCAAACGATCCAACGTTCCCGGTGATTACACGTACCTGAGGCGCAGTGGGATTCCCTCCTTCCTGCGGGAGGTTCGGCCCGGTAATGAAGAGGTACGTGGTACCCGATTGGTGATTGTATCCAGAGAAGGACAGTTCTTCGCCCAGGACATATTCAGCATTGCTCTGGATCGTGACGGGAAGTGTTGAGCCGGCTGATGCCGGGGATGCAACCAGGAGCACTGTTCCGGCAAGGATGAGCAGCACCAGGGCCCGGGAAAGACCGGGTTCCTGGCAGAAGCGGGGAGTCATAGGCAACTATGGAATTTTTGAATATATATAGTACTTGAATTCATTTGCATTTTATTCAGATTGTTTTGCGGCGTGAAGTTCCGGATTCCATCAACAATCCTGAGTGCCCTGTGGTATAGTGTGCACTGCATAGGATACACACGATGTTTGAACAATTAAAAAAAAAACGCGGGTGATGAAAAAGTCAAAAAAAATTACAGCGCCTTGTCAACGATCTTCTCGCCGCCCAGCAGTGCCGCGTGGGCTGCTGCAAGCCTCGCGATGGGGACACGGGGCCCGGAGCAGGAGACGTAGGTCAGGCCGATTGTGTGGCAGAAGCGGATCGATGCCGGGTGGCCGCCGTGTTCGCCGCAGATCCCGACTTTCATGTCCTTTCTTGTCCTGCGGCCCCACTGGACAGCCTGCTCCATGAGCCGGCCGACACCCTTGACATCGAGCACTTCGAAGGGGTTGTCCTGCAGGATGCCCATCCGGTTGTACATCGGCAGGAACTTGTTCTCCGCATCCTCGCGGGAGAAGGAGAAGGTTGCCTGGGTTAAGTCATTGGTACCAAACGAGAAGAACTCCGCCTGTTCGGCAAGATTGTCCGCCCGCATGCAGGCCCGGACAACTTCGAGCATGGAGCCGAATTTAAAGTCCAGCTTGATCCGGTACGTGTCCTCAACTTCAACCCGGATATCGTCAACCCACTTCCGGACGGCCTTGAGCTCCTGTGCAGTGCAGACCTGCGGGACCATGATCTCGGGGTGCACTTCAATACCGGCTTTCTGGCACTCGGCAGCAGCCTCAAGGATTGCCCGGATCTGCATCCGGTAGATCTCGGGGAAGGTGAGGCCGAGCCGGACACCGCGGTGGCCGAGCATCGGGTTGACCTCGTGCAGCGAGCGGGCTTTTGAGAGGATCGCACGCTTCTTGTGGATTGCTTCATCCACAAGCGCCGGATCGGTGAACTTCTGGACCTCGGGTTTCACATCGCGGGCATGGTTCATGAACGCAACGGAGTCGGAGAGGACCTTCATGCCCCGGAGGATCTCGCGGAGTTTCTCCAGCTCATCGATCTCATCGACAAGCAGGTGCTCGGAGGGGAGGAACTCGTGGATGGGCGGGTCCAGCAGCCGTATGGTGACCGGCCGGGGAGTCATGGCCTTGAAGATCCCCTTGAAGTCCTCGCGCTGGATGGGCAGCAGCCGGTCCAGGGCCGACTGGCGTTCCTTGGTGCTGTCGGCTACGATCATCTCGATCATGATCGGGAGCCGCTCCACGCCATTGAACATCCGCTCGGTCCGGCACAGGCCGATACCCATGGCGCCGTACTTCACGGCCCGTTCTGCATCCTCGGGCGTATCGGCATTTGCCATGACCCCGAGCCGGGCCGCTTCATCAGCCCAGGTAAGCAGGGTTGCGAGTTCTTTGCTGAACTCGGCTTCGATCATCGGCACTTCGCCAAGATAGACCGCGCCGCTTGTCCCATCGATCGTGATGAGGGTCCCTTCCGAGAACTCCTTATCGCCGGCACGGGCATGCCGCATCCGGACATCCACGTGAATGCCTTCAGCACCGGAAACACAGGGCTTGCCCATGCCCCGGGCAACGACGGCTGCATGCGAGGTCTTGCCGCCGCGGCTGGTCAGGATACCCTGCGATGCAAAGAACCCGTGGATGTCTTCAGGCTTGGTCTCTTCCCGGACAAGGATGACACGTTCGCCGGTCCGGCCGCGTTTCTCGGCACGGTCTGCATCAAAGACGGCAATACCGACCGCGACACCGGGGGATGCCGGCAGGCCGTTCGTTATGGGTTTTTCCTTGAACCGGGGATCGAGACGGGGGAAGAGAAGTTGTTCAAGCATCTCGGGCTGGATACGGAGAAGAGCTGCCCGGCGATCGATGAGACCTTCCCTGACCATCTCAACGGAAGTTCTCACAAGGGCAGAGGCATTCATCTTGCCGTTGCGGGTCTGGAGGCAATAGAGCGTGCCTTTCTCGATGGTGAATTCGAAGTCCTGCACTTCCTTGTAATGGGCTTCGAGCTTGCTGCGCAGGTCAAGGAGCTGGCGGTGGAGGTCCGGCATCTCTTCAGCCATGGCGGCCACCGGTTTGGGTGTACGGATACCGGCAACCACATCTTCACCCTGGGCATTCACCAGGTATTCACCAAAGAGGACATTCTCCCCGGTTCCCGGGTCGCGGGTGAATGCAACACCGGTTGCCGAGTCCCCGCCCATGTTCCCAAAGACCATCTCGACCACATTGACGGCAGTGCCGTTGGCCATCTCGGGGGTGATCTTGAATTCGCGGCGATAATCAACAGCACGCTTGCCGCCCCACGAGTTGAAAACAGCGCGGATGGCGATCTCGAGCTGGTCGTGGGGGTCTGACGGGAACGGCCGGCCGGTGCTGCGTTTCACAACAACAAGGAACCGCTCGGAAATATCTGCAAGGTCTTTTGCGGAGAGATCGACATCGTGCCGTGCTCCGGCCTTGTCCCTGACCGCGTTGAATTCCTCGTCGAACTCCGCTTCAGGAACATTGAGCGCAACCTTGCCAAAGAGCTGGATGAAACGCCGGTAGGCATCGTAGCAGAACCGCTCGTTTCCGGTCTGCTCGATAAGTCCCTGGAGCGTGTCCTTGTTCAGGCCGAGGTTGAGGATCGTGTCCATCATGCCCGGCATGGACATGGCCGCACCGGACCGGACCGAGACCAGGAGCGGGTTGGTTCGCCCGCCGAATTTCCGGCCGCTCTTCTTCTCGACATCCACAAGGGCCGCGTGGACCTGGTCCATCACGCCTTCGGGCAGCTGCCGTTTGGGATTATCCAGGTAGGCAAGGCATGCCTCGGTCGTGATCACAAAACCGGGCGGCACCCGCAGACCGATCTGCGTCATCTCGCAGAGGTTTGCACCCTTGCCGCCCAACAGCTTCTTGTTCTTCCCGTCGCCTTCGCTGAAGGCATACACCCATTTCTTGGTCATAGGAATCCTCTCGTTCGATCGCCGGCTGATTGTATGTGTGATTTTAAAGGGATGGTAATATAATAACTCTTTCTGGATCTTTTTTCCCTCTGCACCAGCAATTGCTCATGAATGCGCATAGCCGTGTGAAAAAAAACTCAGATCCGATCTGAGATCGTGTGATAATCTTCGCGAATCTCTTCTATAGCCTCACCCTGAAACCATATAATTCTTTCAATTTTCCTGCCACCTGAAAAGAAAGAACGATTACCAGTATTTTCCTCATAGCCGCCAGAAATGCACTGCATTTTCCGGCTTTTCACCCGGTTTTTTTGGATGGTACAAAAAACTTCCCAACGAAGCGCGAACCGGCCGTACTGCAGGCGGGAACGGGATCAGCATTGGTTATATTGTATTGGACTGGTACAATATTGTATGAGTACAATATCCAATATGGAGGCGGTCCTGCTCGGCCTCCTTACGGAGAAACCCATGCACCCGTACGAAATCGAGAAGAATGTCGTTGACCGGGACATGCGGGGATGGACCGAGATCTCGATGTCCTCGATCTACAAAGTGCTGGGGAAACTGGAGAAGAAACTGCTGGTGGATGTGAAGATCGAGCAGACCGGAACCGGGGTTGCCCGGAAAGTGTACACGATCTCGGACCGCGGAAAAAAAGAGGTGAAAGAGAAGGTACAGGAACTGGTGTCGGAAGTTCCGGTAATCATTTATCCGGTGGAACTTGGCCTGCACAACCTCCATCTCCTGGACACGGACGAAGCACAGGAAGCAATCACTTCTTACATCCGTTCCCTTGACCAGCACATCGCGTGTTTTACCGCGCTTGAGGAATATCTCAGAAATGACACGAGCTGCCCGTTCAACCGGATTGCGCTTGCGATCCGGCGACAGTATATCCTGAAAGCAGAGCGCGAATGGGCAGTGCAGTTCCTTGGGGAGTGCGGGCATGGCCAAGGATAATCCTGCACCCAAAACCAAATCGCCCGGAAAGAGCCGGCTCCATGAACACCTCGTGACCCTTGCCAGCTCTATCGGGGAACGCCCGACCGGGACCGCGATGAACCGGGAGGCTGCCCGGTACATCAGCACCACGCTTGCAGGACTCGGGTATGCTGTTGAACTGCAGGAGTTCCCGATCGGGGAGTGGACTCCGGCCGGGGTGCGGCTTTCCGGTTCCGGCCGGGATTATTCTGCTGCTGCAAACCCGTACAGCCCGGCCTGCGCTGTGACTGCACCACTCGTGACTGCCGGAAGCATGGCGGAACTGGAGCAGGCGGATTTTTGTGGCTGCATCCTGCTTTTGCATGGTGACCTGACAAAGGACTGGATCATGCCGCGCAATTTCCGGTTTTACCGCCACGAGCAGCATTGCCGGATCGTGCAGCTCATTGAAGAGAAAGGAGCTGCCGGGCTCATCACGGTCTCTCCCCGGGCCGACCAGCCGGTCCCGGTCATCATTGACGGGGATTTTCCGGTCCCGTCCTGCACGGTCACGGCACCCGCGGGATTGGCCCTTCGCGAGATTGCAGGCTCACCTGTCACACTCGAAATCGATGCGAAAACAAGGCCGGCACATGCGGCAAATGTGATCGGAAGGAACTGGAACCACACAGGAAAACAGGCAATCGTACTCTGTGCACACTTCGACACGAAGTATTACACGAAGGGAGCCCTTGATAATGCCGCGGGTGTTGCAGCCCTCCTTGAACTTGCACGTATACTCTCAGAAAATACGGTGCCTGCCGATCTTGAATTTGTCTTCTTCAATGGCGAGGAGTGCTATTCTGCTCCCGGCGAATGTGCGTACCTTGATGCAGGGTACCTGGACCCGGCCCGGATCCTGCTCGGGATAAATATTGACGGGGCCGGGTTATGGGGCTCGCCGGCCAGCATCTCCTATTATGGGTGTCCGGATGCGCTTGTTGCAGCAACGGAGCAGGCCAGAAAACAGTTCCCGGCCATCGTCCCGGTCGATCCCTGGCCGGCCGGAGATCACATGATCTTCTTCATGCACCAGGTCCCCTGCATGGCATTCTCGACAAAAGCGGACCCGGCCGTGATTGACGCGGTCATCCACTCGTGGAACGATACGCTTGCGGGCCTGGATGAAACGGTGCTGGCAGATACCGTCCGGCTTGTTGAAAACATTGTCCGCAACCGGGCGGATACCGGGATGAATACCCGATAGTGTCTGATGACGGCCACCGGGAGATCCACCCATGGCCTGATTTGGCGTTTTTTTCAGCACAAATGAAAATATAAAACGAATCACATCCTAATTTTAATATGTACAGATCAGACATTTCCGGACAGGCACTGAGACCGTCCGCGTATCCCCCGGAAGATCTACCGGCAGCGGGAGCATTCTGATGGCCGACACGGCACTGGAGGATCTGCAGTATGCGGGCTTTCCCGACCGTTTTGCCGCATTTTTTCTCGATCTGATTATTGTCGGTACCCTTTTTTTCTACCTGCTGGAAGGGGTTGCCTACGCGGGATCCTTCATCGGCCCCCTGCTGTTTGCCGGCACTGCAGTATCGTTCCAGGAACCAAAAATGCCCGCGATATTCGGGACTGCGGCTGTCGGCTGTATCGTCCTCTTCCTGCTTTCATGGGTCTATTCTGCTGGAGTTACCAGTTCACGGTATGGCGGAACATTTGGCAAGATGATCATGGGGATGAAAGTCATTGATGTGACCGGCAGCCCGGTAACGTTCGGCCGCGCTTCCATGCGGTTCTTTGCAAAGATCCTCTCGGGTCTCATCCTGTTCATCGGTTTTTTCATGATTCATTTCTCCCCGGTGAAACAGGGGCTGCATGACCGGTTTTCTGGAACCTATGTCATCTATGCAAAAAAGGCAGCTCCGGCTCCTTCAGGAGCAAATGAACCAAAAACTGTTGTGCCAAGCGAGGACGAAAAACTCCAGGCTGAAGCGTCCCGGCAGAAAACCCGGAAAGCGATCTACTGGTTCCTCCTGATCCCGGCAGCAGGCATACTCCTGACAGTCCTGCTTGCCGCAATCGTCGCTGCATTTGTGTTTAGTGCAGCAGGAAATGTCAGCCATACCTATGTTGTTGCAGCAACCGTGCAGCAGCCGGATACGGATTCCCTCATTGTTTCGTACTGGGGAGGAAAAGATGAAGCGGAGGTGAGCCGGATCGAGATCCACATCAATGACCAGGCGCCCGTGTACTGGGATTCACCGGTTGCCGGGAAGGAGGGGCACTTCACCGGAAGCCCCGGAAAAGATCACGTGCTCATTATGGCACACTTCAAAAACGGCCATGAACAGGTAATCCTGGATACGTTCGTATAACCGCAGATACGAAAAACGATCAGGAAGAGGGCGGTTCGCTCTCTTCCCAGTTGATAATCAGCGCTGCAATCGCCCTGCTGACCGTTTCAGTATTTTCCGTTTTGAGGACCTTGTCGGTATACTGGTAGGAACCGTCCGGTGTTGACTCAAGCCCGGTGATCACCCAGACACCAAGGCCATCGGTTGAAATTGACAAACCGTCACTGAACCGTTCATGGGCGATAACAAAATGCCCTTTGCCGTAATTGATGAACACACCCGGGCACTTTTCCTGCGTAAGTACCTTTGACATCTTATCATAGAGATCGGCAGGGGTCAGGACATTGTAGATCCCGTCAGCGAACTCTTTTTTGGTGAGCATACATACTCATGGAAGCCTGCGGTTTATAAATTGAGATAATCGGGCAGGATCGATCAATCCGCCCTGAGTGCCTCGATCGGATCGAGGTTTGCTGCCCGCCATGCCGGGTATACCCCGGAGAAAATGCAGATCGCAATCCCGATCAGCATTGCCATGGGGACATACACGAGACTCTGGAACGTGAAGAAGTACTTTGTTGTCCCGACCATGATGAGGACTACCAGCCACCCGAGCACCAGGCTGACGATCGCACCGATGCCGGCCCCCAC
>JAAZNH010000056.1 GCA_012798365.1 Methanomicrobiales archaeon
CAGACAGCCAGGTGGCAAGATGCTGCGTGATTGCGGCAAGCGATCGTGTGCCCGTCGTCCCGACCAGGCTGTGGACCAGCGTATGCAGGGCTTCCTCGGTATGTTTCCGGCCCGAGATATCAATGACAATCCCGCGGAACCCCACCACCCGGCCGTTCTGGGAGATGGGCGTGGAATAACAAAGCACCGGAAACCGGGTCCCGTCCTTTTTTGTGAGCCTATATTCCCGGGGTTGGCCGGTAATACCGGCAAGCCCCTCCCGGGCAGCCTCTTTCATCCGCTCCTGCTCAGAAGGATCGATAAGCGACAGGACCGGGATGCCTTGTGCCAGGTCATCCCGGGAAAGCCCGAGGAGGGTTAAGGCCTGCTCGTTGGCATAGGTGATCTTCAGGTCCGTGTCCGTTTCAAAGACCATCTGCGGCAGGAGATCCGCTAATCCCCGGAACCGCGCCTCGCTTTCCCGCAGCGCCAGTTCGTTCTTCTGCCGTTCCTCCTCCTCCTTCCGCCGCCCGGTGATGTCCCGTGCAACTCCCCGGAACCCGGTGGGCCGGCCATGGGCGTCTAACCGGGGAATGGACCGGATCTCCATGACCACGCTGCGACCGTTGCTGTGACGGAGCGGCAGGTCAAGCTCCCGCAGCTCCTTTTTGGTCCGGTTGCCGTGTAAGAACGACTCACGGAATTTTTCGCGTGCCGGCTCATTGACAAGGGTGAAGATCGGTGTACCGGTCAGCTCTTCCGGGGAATACCCGAGAACGTCACGGCACGCACCGCTGACGTACATGATGGTGCCGGCCTCGTCCAGTTCCCAAATAATGTCCGGGGAGGTCTCGACAATGTCCTGGAAGGATTCCTCGGATTTCTTGAGAGCCTCGCGCTGGGCCGAGATCTCGTCCAGCTGGCGCCGGAGCTGCTCTTCGGAGCGGGCGATCTTCCCGTACGCGGCCTGGAGTTCCACGAGGGCCCGGTGCCGGCTTACGGCCTGCCTTACCTTGTGGGCGAGTTCGGCAAACTGGGGGGCGGCCTCCCCGCCTTTCTGGAGATAAAAATCACAGCCGTTGTTGATCGCCTCGATGACCACCGCTTCCCGGCCCCGGCCGGTGAAGAGGATGAACGGCACGTCGCCATAGCGGGCCCGGACCTGTTTTAAAAACTCAATGCCGTTCTGCTCCGGCATCTGGTAATCCGAGATGATGGCATCATAGGTGCGGGTGGCAAGCACCTCAAGCGCTGCAGCTGCGGATGCTGCCGTATCAACACAAAATCCCTGCCCGGTCTCCAGGAATGTTTTTCCCAGTTCACGCAGGCTCTCTTCGTCATCAACATACAGGATAGCGATCCTGTCCGGCATATACTACCCTATCGTATCCGTGTTAGTATATGAGTATTGTGCGGAGCAGGTTTCGATAATGGTAATAAATCCTGGTAAGAGTTTGTATCCTCCTCGTTATAAGGGTGGGATCTTCGGTTTTCTTGGCTTTGCGCAATAAAAAGATCGCACGAGACGTGCGTTGCTCGCGCACAATGGTTCCGAAAAGAGCAGGATTGAGGCCGGCCGGCATACCTGAGGCTCACGTTTCCCGCTATTCTGCACTGAAAAAGAACAATATCCCGGGGGACAATTCGTCACCTTCGGGCAATCCGCCAGGTGCCCTTCGGTACCTGGATCTCAAAACGGGCTCCCTCACCCGCTACCCCGGTCTCTTTAATAGTCATGCCGGTCAGCGAGAGGATCTCACGGACAAGGAAGAGGCCAAGACCGGTATTCTTCCCGTAGCCCCGGGCAAAGACCAGATCCTTCTCCTCAGCACGGATCCCGACGCCGTTGTCTTCCCACGTGAGGATGAGGCTGTCGCCCTCCTGGTGGTAACCAATCCGGACTTCGGTGACTTTTCCGCCGTGCCGGATCGCGTTGTCGAGAAGATTGAAAAAGACCTTCTGGATCATGGAGTCCGCGTAGATCTCGACACCGGCAAGGTCCGTCTTCACCACAACCGGTTTGGGGGCTTCGATGTAACGCAGCACCGAACTGACCGCCAGCCACTGGGGCTGGTGGCTGCCCAGGTTCTGGTACACCCTGGTGAACTCGATCTGGGTGCGGATGGTGGTGATGGCAGCCTCGACTTTGCTGATGAGCTCAGCCTGGGCTTTTGAAGGCGATTCCATCCGGGCCATGCTCAGGTGCGCAAGGATGATCATGATCTGGTTGTTGATGTCGTGGCGGGTGATGCTTGTCAGCATCGTGAGCTGGCGGTTGGCCTGCCGGAGGGCATCGTCAGCACGTTTGCGCTCGGTGATGTCACGACCGGAGGATATGACGGCCTGCTGCCCGTGGTACGTGATGAGCCGGCTGTTGATCTCGGTGGGGATCTTTGTCCCGTCCTTTGCGCACATGATGGCTTCAAACACCGTGTGCTCGTCATTTTTCAGTGCAGCGAGCCGGGCCTCGGCAAGATGGGCGGATTCTGCATCTTCAATGTCTTGCGGCCGCATGGTGAGGAGTTCTTCCCGTGTATAGCTGAGCCTCCGGCAGAACTCGTCGTTTACCTCGGTGAAGCAGCCGCCCAGGATATGGATCGCGATCGCATCACCGGTGTGGTTGAAGAGGTTCCGAAAGCCCGCCTCGCTCTCCTTAAGCGCGGTCTCGGACTGCCGGCGCTCGGTGATGTCGAGGGCAAATCCCCCGATAAGCGGGGAGTTGCCGCCCCGGTCGATCCGGAACTTGTGGGTCTCGAACGTCCGCATCCGGCCGTTCTTCTCCGGGAGGTTCTCGATAGTGACAACCCTGCCTTCCTTGAGGGTTCGCAGGTCATCCGAGAGGATCCGGTCAGCAGCCGGGGCAGGGAAGGTCTCGTGGGGTTTTTTCCCGATCCATTCCGCTGCGCCAAACTGCTCCTCGAGTTCCCGGTTGATAAAGAGGGTTTTGCATTCCTGGTCCTTGATGAAGGCCATGGCCGGCAGGTTGTCCATGAACGCAACGAACCGGCTCTCGCTCTCGAGCAGGCGTTCTTCGGTAAGTTTCTGCTCGCTGATGTCGCGGCCCACGGACTGGTACTCGATGAGCCGGCCGTCTTTTCCGTAAATCGCACGGTCGCTCCACCGCTGCCAGCGGATGGTCCCGTCCGGGGCACGGATCCGGTGCTCGATGAGGGCAACCGGCTGCTCCGGGGTCAGGGCTGCGAGATGCTCTTTCATCCGCCGGGCGTCTTCGGGGAAGAGCTGGGCATCGTGAGGATTGTTCAGGCAACGGGAGCGGTCCAGTTCAAAGAAGCGGCAGTAGGCATCGTTGACAAACGTGAGGAGACCGTCCGAAGTAAAGCGGCAGATCAGTTCGGTCTGGTCCTCGACCACGGCACGGTAGCGCTCCTCGCTCTCCTCAAGCGCGGCTTCGGCAAGGCGCTGCTGGACCGCAAGGCGGACCTTGTGCGAGAGTTCAACAAACTGGGGCTGGATGTCCCCGCCTTTCTGGAGGTAAAAGTCCGCCCCTTCATTCAGGGCCTGGATGACAACTTCCTCCCGGCCTTTGCCGGTGAAGAGGATGAAGGGAATGGTGTTTCCCGAACCGCGGACGCGTTTTAAAAATTCTATGCCGTCCATGCCCGGCATCAGGTAGTCCGAGATGATGGCATCATAGGTGTGGGACGCAAGAAGGTCCAGGGCAGCCGGCGCGGAGGTGGCCGTGTCGACGGTGAAGATGCCCTCACGTTCAAGAAATGTCTTGCCGATATCGAGAAGCGCTTTCTCATCATCAGTGTACAGGACCGAGAACATGGAGATTCATTCGGGGGAAATATATTGGTACTGCAATGGGTGCGGGGGGCATTAATGTGTTTTGGAATATACTTCACGGCACAAAAAACCCGGCCGGGGCTGGTTTTCCGGATAAGCCGGGCCCGGCACGATGATGGTTCTGCGGGTGGTGGTGCCGAGATCCGGCTGCACCATGGTCCTGGTTCCCTCCGGTATTCCAATCCGGGGAAAACGGGGCATTCATGCGGGTACTCAGGCGCACTCCGTACATTCCCGAAGCTGCCGCACGCGGGCAAGCTGGGTCTTTGCTTCATTTGTCTTCTCCTCTTCGATACTGTCCATGATCTCCCGCACCGACATGGCAAGTTCGAAAATCATGATCGGGCGGCCTTTGGTGGTTGCCGCTCCTTCATCGCGGGTCACCCATCCCCGCGTTTCCAGGTACTTGATTGCAAGGCTGACTTCCGGCTGGCGCAGGTCCGTCCCGCGCTCGATATCCCGTGAAGTGGTCGGGTGGCTGGACATGAGAAATACCAGCACCTTTGCAACGTTATTCTTCATCCCCAGGCTGGCCAGCAGCTGGATGGTCTTCTCTTCATGGTCGGAAAAATAGTGGACATTTTCTGAAATCATCTGTTCCAGCACTCCTTACAATATTATTGTACTGATTATACCAATAAATGCATTACTCATATAATAATACAACAGATCCGCAAATCCGGTAGGAGGCAATGGATAAGAAGGCTGAAGAACGAGGAAGGCTGGCGGGGTGGCGGGGCCGGGCGGAAAATGGAGCGGGACTCCGGCCATGCAGTCAGCGCCGGGAAAACCGCCATTTCCCGGCCGGCACGGTCATCTCGAAGCGTGCTCCCCGGCCGGGGATACCGCATTCCCGTATCGTGATGCCCGAGATCCCGAGAATCTCCCGCGCAAGGAAGAGCCCGAGGCCGGTATTTTTCCCGTATCCTCGCGTGAAGATGATCTCTTTCTCATCCGGTGCGATACCGATACCATCATCGGTAAGCGAGAGGACCAGGACACCATCGTTTTGTTCCGCGGAGAGACGGATCCCGGACATGACATCCCCGCCATACCGCAGGGCATTGTCGATCAGGTTGTGAAAGACTTTCTCAAGCAGGGGGTCGGCATAGATGGAGAGCCCGGCAACATCCGTGGTGACCGCAATATCTTGAAGTGGAAGTGCCGCTACCGACTTTTGAATGCAGTCTTCCACTGCCTGCCAGCCCGGCGGGGTTGCCGCCATCTCCTCGTAATCCCGGGTGAATTTGATCTGGCGCTCGATGGTGTCTGCGCTCTTCTGCTCCCAGGAAAGGTAGTCGGCAAGCAGGGTCGGCTTATCCAGGGACTCCTTTGCAAGAAGCAGGTATGCCTTGAGGGCCATGACCTGGTTGCGGATATCATGGCGGGCAATGCCGGAAAGGAGCGTGAGTTTCATGTTGGCCAGGCGCAGGGCATTATCCCGCTCCTTGCGTTTGGAGATGTCCCGCAGGATGCCGGCAACACCCTCCGGGGCTCCATCCGCGGTGAAGATCCGGTTTGCCGAGATGGAGACCGGGATGTGCGTCCCGTCCTTTTTTAAGAGGAGCAGTTCATGGTCCCGGACATGCCCATTATCATCGATCCCGGCAAGGAGTCCCCGGCGGTCATCGGGGTTCACGTAGACCATCGTGACCGGCTTGCCGATAAGTTCGTCCTGTGTCCAGCCGGTCAGGCGTTCAAGGGACGGGGAGAGGACCGTAATGATGCCTTCCGTATCTGTCTGGTAGTACAGGTCGTCAAGCGATTCAAAGATGTGCCGGTACCGCTCTTCACTCTCCTCAAGGGCCCGCGATGCCAGTTTTCGCTCCGTGATGTCCCGGAACGAGATGAGGTCAGCGGGCTTTCCCTCGTACGTGATCTTCTTCCCGATGCATTCGATCCATATCCGCTGGTGATCCCTTGTGATCACTTCGTATTCCGTCAGGAAGGCATCCTGGCTCTTTTTCACCTGCTCGAAATCGGCAATTACCTGGTGCCGGGACTCCGGCGCAATGTACTGCATGACATTTTCCCCGATAAGCCCGGCTGTTCCCGTCACGCCGGCAGTTATGCGGGCGGCCTTGTTGGCAAAGAGGATGGTTCCGGAAAAGTCAAGGATCAGGATCCCTTCAAGGCCGTATTCAACCAGTGACCGGAACTTCTCCTCGCTCTCCCTGAGGGCCTCCTGCGCAGCAACCCGTTCCGTGATGTCCCGGTCAATGCCGTGGAACCCGGCCGGGTTGCCCTGGCTGTCCGTTACCGGGATAGCCCGGCTCTCCAGGATAACCTGGCGGCCGTCTTTGTGAAGCCAGTGGGAATCATGGGAAATAAACCGGTCTTTCCTCATCGCGGCCTTGTGGAATGCCTTGCGGTTGGCTTCAACCGTGGCCGGCAGTAAAAATTCCCATGCCGTCCGGCCGACCAGTTCGTCCGGGCGGTATCCCAGGATCCGTTCGGCCTGGGGGCTGATATACAGAAAAACCCCGTTCTGGTCCGTCTCCCAGACAATATCTGCCGTTGCGCTGATCAGGTTCCTGAGGTGCTCTTCATTCTGGCGAAGTGCCTCAAGCGCCAGTTTCTGCCGGGTGATGTCCCGGGCAATGGAGAGGTCGATGTCCTTTCCCCGGAACCGGAACGTGTAGGTACTCACTTCCACCGGGTAGATGCTCCCGTCTTTTCGTTTGTGGGCTGACTCGAACGTGGCATGGCCGTTCCGGGTGAGGAGTTCCCTGACTACGGGCATGACCTTTGCCTGGATATCGGCAGGCACGATATCCCGCGGCGACATGATCAGCAGTTCTTCCCGTGAATACCCGAGCATCCGGATGGCCTTCTCATTCACGAGCAGGTACTTCCCGGGACCATCCGGTGCCTGTTCGAGGAGGAAGATGGCATCATTGGCATTGTTGAAGGCGAGCCGGAGGAGTTCTTCGTTCTCTTCGGGCGTCCCGTTTGCGGGACAGGCAGCCGGATTGTCGTGCGAGATGGCAATAACCACCTCCCGGTCATCCCACCAGCCCCGGGTGATCCGGGTGGTGACATCCATGACCGTCCCGTCTTTTGCGAGGAGCGGCACCGGGCAGGTCGCGGTGGTGCCAAAGAGGATGCCCTGCAGGATCGCCCGTGCCTCATCCTGCCGGTCGTGCGGGTGAAGGCGGACTGCTTCCTGCCCGATAAGTTCATTGCCCGGGTACCCAAGGCGTTTCTGTGCCGTTTCATTGACCCGGACTATTACTCCCCGGCTGTCCAGCAGGAAGACCATCTCGTCAACGGAAGTGAACAGGACTTCCAGGTTTGCGGCTGCCAGCCGGACCTCCGCTTCAGACCCGATTCTTTCAAGGGCAGACCCCAGTTCCCGTCCGATTGCGACAAGGGCTTCCTTCTCATCTTCGGATATCCGGTTCCGACGGCGGCTGACCACGTTCAGCGCCCCGGTGATCCGGTCCCGCGTCCGGAGCGGGACGCTTGCGATCGATAAAAAGCCGGTCTTTGCATGGTGGGCCGGGAATGCAATATCATAATGGTCGGTAAAAAGCGGGGTTCCGTCAACAAAGAGCATGTCATAGGGAGGTCTGGTGCGAGGAATCGTACCCACTTCGGCCAAAAATTCCTGGGGTATGTTACGGGAGACAACCACGGATGCCATGCCGGTTGCAGTGTCCACGCGGTAGATCCCGCCGGCATCATAGTCGAGCAGGAGGAGGATTTTCTCTAAGGTCTTTTCCAGGAGCCCCCGCGGGTCCTTAGCGCAATTCGCAGTGGTGATGATACGGTTGAGAATGCCCAGGGTCCGGGCCTGTTTTTTTAAGGCGGTATTGGAGGCGATGAGGGCCTCTTCGGATCGTTTGCGTTCGGTGATGTCCCGGATCGATTCGATTGCGCCAACAAGCCTTCCCTGCGTGTCATAGAAGGGGGATGCAGTGAACCAGACCAGGGCGCCGGCACCCTGCTTCTTATCGGGAAGGAAAATTTCCGAGAAGAGTTTTTTTCCGGACCGCAGAATGTACGGGTATTCCTTTTCCGCTTCCGGGTCCGGCCGTAAGACCATGTCGATGAGGATGGGGCGGCGCTTGTGATAGATGGGAAGAGCATACTCGTAGTTGCCTTTCCCGAGGATCTCGGCAGCAAGCACACCGGTGAAATCTTCCATGGCCCGGTTCCAGGCGATTACCTTTCCTTCAGCATCAATTGCAAACGTGGCATCCGGCAGGAAGTTGATGATGTCGGCTTCCCGGTGCTCATGCTCCCGGATGCTCTGATCTGCTTTGCGCTGGTGGATTGCCTGCCGTATTTTATGGGCGAGTTCAGCAAACTGGGCCTGCGGTCCCCCGCCTTTCTGGAGATAAAAATCTGCGCCTTCGTTCAATGCCTGGATGACAATCTCTTCGCGTCCTTTCCCGGTAAAGAGAATGAACGGGATGGGGTTTTTTGATGCACGGACGCTTTTAAGAAACGCAATCCCGTCCATCGGGGCCATCTGGTAATCGGAGATGACTGCATCATAGTCCTTTTTTTCCAGCTGTTTCAGCGCTTCGGGTGCTGAAAGCAGTGTGTCGACGGAAAAGTCCCCCATCTCTTCAAGGAATACCTTCACGAGATCGAGGAGAGCGCGTTCATCATCTACATACAGGACGTTATGCATACCGGTTCCGTGGAAGTTTGCAGGTAACTCCAGTCTTCACGACCTGATGCTTTAAAGGTTACTGCCGGTCGGGAGATGAAAGGATGGCCGATAGTATCCTATCCCGATAACCGGGTTTACCGGTTCATACCGGGCCTGCTGCACCGGCACACTTCCGTGCCCGGGGCCTTGTGGTCCTGCAGCCGTCAGCCGCCGGCGCGTTCGTGGGGGCCGGGTTGCTTGTGAGGTGAAGCGTGAACAGGACTGCAGGTGCCCCGTTGTATACAATGTCCCAGGCCCTGCCGGGAATCCAGGCATTCCCTGTGCCCGGCGTGCATATCCGGAAGTGGATCTGATCGGGTTCACTGTTTTTTGCTATCATGGAAACGTCACGAATGACCCGGTTGTGGGAATACGGCGTGAGAAGGGTAAGGATATTTGCGTTTGCCAGGGCATCTGAAGCAGGTTTTGGCCCCACCATTTCGCCAAAGCGGTCGTTGGCATAGAGGAGGGTACCAGCCAGGTCCGCGATTGCGATCCCGTCGCGGGACAGTCCGCATAGCGTGAAAAACCGGTTTTCGCATTCGGAGAGGGATTCTTCTGTCTGTCGCCGGTCGGTGATATCCAGCAGGTGGACAATCACGGCCGGTTTTCCCCGGTACATGATATTGCCGCTGGAGAGGTCTGCCCAGCGCTCTACGCCGGCCTTGGTGATGAACCGGATCGTGTAACGGGGGATGACATCCTCGCCCCGCTGCCGTGCAAGGCCGCGTTCCCGTGTCAGTGCCTGGAGCTCGGGGGGGAAGATCTGCCAGAACTCCATGGTGTAGAGTTCTTCCTTGGAATAGCCGGTAAGGCGGACCATGTAGTCATTGACGTAGACGAACTGCATTCCCTGGTACACTATGATACCTGCCGGGGAGGTGTCGGAGAGTACACGGAAGAGCTCTTCACTCTCACGGAGAGCGGTCTCGACGGTTTTTTTACTGGAAATATCCTCAAAAATGAGGATGCACCCGGGAGAATTGTCCTTGAACCGCGTGGGGGTAAGCGTGAGGGTATAGTACCGGTCCCCGGTATCCGTGGTGAGGGAGAGTTCGCGGGTGATCTCCATGCCGGCGATTGCCAGGTGCAGGTGCGCCGGGATGAAGTCGTTGTTCACCAGGGCAGAAGGGATCTCGGACAATCTCCGGTGCAGTACATCGTTTCGCACAAGGCCGATGAACCGGAGGAACGCGTCATTGGCCTGGACAATCTCCTGGTCAATGCTGACAGCAACAACAAGCCGGGACGAGTATTTCATCAGGTCCAGGACCGGCACGCGGGGGGAGAGAAAGAAGACCCGGGATTTGCCGTATACGCGGCACTCGACCTCCTCCTGTGCAGTCAGGATGTCGAGATATTTGGAGGCAAGGTTGCGGCTGATCTTCAGGCCTTCGGAGATCTGGCGGATATTCATGCCCCGCAGGTCTTTTTTGAGGTACGCCTTGACACGCACCAGCTCCTCCCCATAGATCTCCATCGCGCTCTATACGTCATGTGCGGGGGATAAAAAGATGTTTAATCGAAAAAATAATGCCATGCATAATGCCGTGCATTATGAAAATCATTACTGTCGTCGATTTTAATATAAGTGGATGGGTGCAACCTGATTTCCCGGAATGATGGAGGCACACCACTTATTGGCAGGGTCCGTCCACAAACACACTCTGCAACCCCTGTTGGTCCTGCCAGACTATCCATCCCTCCATTGTTCCTTGGATTATGAACCGGTTCTTCCCTTCACGCACCGCTCATGAGGGTATGCCGGATCGCACGCAACCCGCATGAGGTTGCGGTTTTATTCCCGCCATATGTGTCCGTGTGCAGAGGATTTCCCGCAGAATATCCCGTTCGCCAGGGCCAAATGAATGAAGCGTTTTTCCCTTAATGAAAAAACGGGAAGGAAAAGGGAATCAGGAGAGTGTTCCTGCGATGGTGATAACCTTCTCTTCCACCGGAACGGTGACGCCGGCCTTTGCAAGCGCTCTCTCCACCACGTGCCGGACCCCGCCGCAGCAGGGCACTTCCATGCGGGCAATGGTGATTGACCGGATCTTATGGGTGCGGAAGATCTCTGCCAGTTTATCGATATAGCCATCGAGGTCAGGATCGAGTTTGGGACAGAAGATGATGAGGATCTTTCCAAAAAGGAGTTCCTCGTGGAAACCGGCAAAGGCAAAGGGAGCGCAGTCAGCGGAGATGAGCAGGTCGGCATTCTCGAAGTATGGGAGGTTCGGGCTCAAAAGCGAGATCTGGACCGGCCATTGCCGGAGTGCCGATTCCCCGGTACCGGAACTCCCGGCCGGACGTGTGCCGGGGTCCCGGCCGTGGCCCGGGTGTCGTTCGATCGACTGTGCAGCAGCGCCGGGGCAGCCGGCAAAGGGATTGGGCTCGTGCGGCCCGGCATGGCAGCGTCCCGCGGTGGGGGAATGGGAGATCTTTTTCATTGCCGGGCGCCCCGCACTTTTCGGGGGCTCGTGTTCCGGGATCATGAGGGAGTTCTCAAGCAGGTACTCGATTGCCTCGTTGTAGTACTGCCGCTGCTCATGGCGGGCAAGGTGTTCAAGATGCGCTTTGATGGTGGCCATTCCCTGGCGTGCGATGTTTTTCATGACCTCTTTCTCATCATACGGGGCAGCTTCACGGTTGATGACACTGATAGCTCCTTCGGGACAGGTGCCGATACACGCACCAAGGCCGTCGCAGAAAAGGTCGCTCACGAGCCGTGCTTTTCCGTCAATAACCTGGAGTGCCCCTTCGGGGCAGTCCGGAATGCACTGGCCGCACCCGGTACATTTCGCTTCGTCAATAGTGATGATCTTCCGCTTCATGGTCATGTCCCCGTACGGACTGGTTTGTACCGTTCTTTTCCCGTTACAGTATTAAGAAGTTGCGAACAGGGCACAGGGTACAAGGACAGAGTTTTCCGGGAGTTGCTGCAGGTGCACGGTTTTTTTAAATGTGCGGTTTTCTCCCAGAACTTTTTATAGCCCAAAACAAATCTCCACATACATCATGAAGCCACGGCCAAAAGCGGATCTGAAAGCAATTGCATGGGAAGCGATGAAGAAATACGATTTCCGTCCCCAGTTTCCCATGACGGTAAAGCAGGAGATCGAGGCTATCGGTTCTGCGCTTCCGGCAACCCTGCCGCCAAAGACCCGGGATCTCCGTGACCTGCTCTGGTCCTCGATTGACAACTTCGACTCCGAGGATCTGGACCAGATCGAATACGCTGAGAAGGGCGAGCGGGGCGAGATCAATATCAAAGTGGCAATTGCCGATGTTGACTTCTTTGTCCCGAAGAACTCAAAGACCGACCGGCATGCGGCGCACAACGGTACATCGGTCTACCTGGGTGTCGTCACGTTCCCGATGCTGCCGGACAAGCTCTCCAAGGGCATCTCCTCGCTTCTGCCGGACGTTGACCGGCTTGCTATGGTGATGGAGTATACGGTGTTTCCCAACGGTGACACCCAGCCAAAAGAGATTTACCGTGCCCTTGTCCGGAATAAGGCAAAACTCGTGTACGAGGAGGTCGGTGACTGGCTTGAGGGAAAGGGTGCGATACCGGAGAAGATCGAATCAACCCCCGGGCTCAAAGACCAGATCCTTCTCCAGAACAAGGCCGCTCAGGCCATGAATGCCTTCCGGACCGAACGCGGGGCATTGGACCTTGATACCCTTGAAGCCAACGCAGTTGTCCGGGATGAAAAAGTCCTCAACATGGTTGTTGTCCAGAAGAACATGGCCCGCAGCATCATCGAGGAACTGATGGTGGCCGGCAACGGCACGATGGTTGATTACCTGGGAAAGGCAAAAGTGCCGATGATCCAGCGGGTTGTGAAAGTGCCCAAGTACTGGGACGAGATCGTGCTGCTGGCAACGACCTACGGGGAACATTTGCCGGCGAATCCGGATGCAAAAGCGCTCTCGGTCTTCCTGACCCGGCAGCGGCAAAAAGACCCGGAGCGGTTCCCGGACCTGTCGCTCACGGTGGTCAAACTGCTTGGGCCGGGGGAATACATGTGCCTGGAACCGGGCTCTCCGCCGGTGGGTCACTTCTCCCTTGCCGTCATGGACTACACGCACTCAACGGCCCCGAACCGGCGCTACCCGGATATTGTCAACCAGC
>JAAZNH010000057.1 GCA_012798365.1 Methanomicrobiales archaeon
AGGACGATGTCGGGCAGGCCGGGTACACTATCCCCAACAGTGTCGAGAACATCGAGTTCGTGGACCATGATGCAAAGTTTGTCATTGCCATCGAGACTGGTGGTATGTATGACCGTCTCATCGAGAACGGGTTTGACGAAGAGCACAATGCCATCCTCGTCCATCTCAAGGGTCAGCCGGCCCGTTCGACCCGGAGGATGCTCAACCGGATCAGCACAACATGGGACCTGCCGGTCCTTGTCTTTACGGATGGCGACCCGTGGTCATACCGTATTTTCGGGTCAGTTGCCTATGGTGCCATCAAGAGCGCACATATGTCCGAGATCCTTGCAACGCCCCGGGCCCAGTTCCTCGGCCTGCAGCCCAGCGACATCCGGGACTACAACCTCCCTTCCGACAAGCTGACCGACAAAGATGTCGAAGCGCTGAAAGCCGAGCTGACCGATCCCCGGTTTGCAACGGACTACTGGAAGAAGCAGATTAATCTGCAGATCGAGATGAACTTAAAGTCAGAACAACAGGCTTTTGCTGCACGCGGTCTTGATTTCGTTACAAAGAAATACCTTCCTGCGCGGCTTACCGAGATGGGGATCCTGAAGAACTGAGGGCACTATGAGTACGGGTGACATGTATACGGACGGGGAATACCTGAAACACAACCCCACGTGGGATGTGGAGGATGCACCCTGGAAAGCCGGTCTCATCCATGCGATGATGGAGAAAAACGCGATCCACCCTGCAACAATCTGCGAAGTCGGTTGCGGGTGTGGGGAGATCCTGCTCCAGCTCCAGAAGCAGCTCCCACCCACTACGATACTCACGGGCTACGAGATCTCACCCCAGGCTCATGAACTCTGCAAGACCCGGGCAAACGACCGGCTTACTTTCTGCCTGAAAAATTACTGTAAGGAAACGAGCGCCCCATGCGACCTGATCCTGCTTATTGATGTAATCGAACATCTCGAAGATTATTTCCAGTTCTTACGGGAAGTCAAACCTAAAAGCAGGTATAAGATTCTCCACATCCCCCTTGAGATGTTTGTCCTTGCTGTCATCCACCAGCAGTTCCTCCTGGGTCAGCGGAAAAAAGTCGGTCATCTCCATTATTTTTCGAAGGATATTGCCCTCCAGATG
The DNA here is from genome assembly GCA_012798365.1 of Methanomicrobiales archaeon. GTDB lineage: Archaea > Halobacteriota > Methanomicrobia > Methanomicrobiales > Methanospirillaceae > Methanoregula. Next base: position 1,135 of record JAAZNH010000057.1, read on the forward strand.
CTGCGCGATCTCGGGTATGATATCCTGGATTACCATTATACTGCCGGCTATTCCCTGAACCGGGAGTATGGTATCAAGGATAAACTGCTGAAAATTCCCCGGGCTCTGTTCTATCCGGTCTTCCCGGATTTCACGGTCAGAGTGTTTGGCGGATACTCGCTCCTCGTACTGGTGAGATCATAACATGTCAGAGCATGCCGCGTATCAAACATTATTGGGGGCAGAACCCTGATGCCGGATTACACCCTTGGTCTCTTCGCCAACATGTATCCCCGTTTTGATGGGGATTACCGGGGAGTCTTCATCCACCAGATGGTCCGGGATCTCGAAGCGCGAGGCGTAACGGTGAAACGCGCGGTAAAGACCAGCGCGTCACCGCTTGGCTATTTCCCCTTCTACGCATCATCCTTTGGCCTCTCGCGGGATCGGGATATTGACGTGATGCAGGCGGAATATATTCCCCACAGCAGTATCGTACCGTATCTTTTCGGCAGGCGGGACATTCCCCTTGTCCTGAAATTCCATGGCGATGATGCACGGATCTTCCCGTTTAAGAACCCGGTTTTCCGGCAGATCACGCGTTCGATGCTTCGCCGGGCAGCTTTTATTATCACGGCTAGTGAGGAGATGCAAAAACCCCTCATGACCCTGGGGCTTGAGCCGGAACGTTGCGCCGCAATCCATACCGGTGTCGATACCGCATTCTTCACACCGTGGCCGCGTTACGAGGCGCGGAAAATCCTGGATCTTCCCCCCGAGCAAACGATATTCCTGTTCCTCGGACGCCTGCACCCGTGGAAAGGCATCCACGAGATACTCGCCGTGGCCCGGCAATGTCCTGCCTACACCTTTGTCTTTGTTGGACCGGGCACGGTACCGGATCACCCGTCAAACTGCCGGTTTACCGGCCAGAAAAATAAAGAGGAAATTCGTACATGGCTGCGGGCCGCTGACTGCCTCCTCCTGCCAACATATACTGAAGCTGCACCGGCTGCGGTTATGGAAGCATTTGCCTGCGGACTGCCCGCCATCACTTCAGACGCCGGCGGGTGTCCGGAAATTGTTGAAGAGGGAAAGAATGGTCTTCTTGTACCGGTGCGGGATGTTCCTGCCCTGAAAGATGCGGTTGAGTGGATGCATGATAACCCGGCAGAGCGGTTGCGGATGAGTGTTGTTGCCCGCAGGACGGTCAGTGAGCGGTATGATCATGATGTGCTGACGGAGAAGCTGATGGGGGTGCACAGGGGCGTAATTGAAAAAAGAGAGAGGA
>JAAZNH010000058.1 GCA_012798365.1 Methanomicrobiales archaeon
AACAGAGACTGCGTGCAATGCTTCCGAAGAGTCGCCAGAACATATCGAGATCAAACATCTCGTGTACCTTGCCTGCAGGGCACAGGGATGGGAGACCACGGTTGAATCTGCGGGGCCGGGCCGCACCTGGGTTGCGGATGTGCTGGCGGAGAAGGATGCAAGGAAGGTTGCGTTTGAGATCCAGCTGAGCAGCATCTCCTCGAAGGAACTGGTGGAACGGGACCGGAAGTACCGCGAGGCCGGGATCGAATCCTACTGGCTGCTCGAAAATTTTCTCAACCGTACACGGGAATTTGAATCATGGTATACCACATCCATGAACGACGCGGATGAACAGTACAAAACAAGGATTCCTTACCTTGACCCGGACCTTTTTCTCACCGGTCCGGAGAACCACATCTTTGTTACGACCGGGATCCGGACAATCGGCCTTTGTGCAAAAAAACAGGCACTCTTCACTACCAATAATCCAAACATCCCCCTTGCGGCCACGGTGCGGGAAGTCCTGAAGGGAAATTACCATACCTACCTTCTAGAGAACAAAGCGATGATGGACCAGAGAAAGCGGCTCAAACAGCTCGCCGCACCGGCCCTGATCCGGCTGCACTCGTTTTACCCTGCAATCATACGGGATAAAACCTACCGGAAGAAACTCCAATCATTTGCGGCTGGACTGAACCGTAAGAACGGGAAACGGGATCCTGCAAAGGAAAGGGATCTGGACCGGCTGACCGCCGAGATCAGCTGGCTGGAAAACGAGTATCGTTCCTGCATTTCAGACGGTTCAGGGCTCTTTGTGTGGAAAAAACCCCCGGGCAGGAATACCGCCCACCCGTACTTCCGTCTGGAATCGGAAACAACAGTAAAAAAACTGCAGGAATATACCGATACCTTCAGCCGGTGGGAAACTGCATTCAACGCAGCGGTGGGACAGCACTAACGGCAAGGAAAAATTGCGGAAACGGTAATCAGCCATTACGGTGGTGGATGGCAGGGGGTCTGCCGTCCAAGGGCAGCATATCCGGATCAGAAACGTTTCGGATCGGTGTCCACGTCAACAATAACCGGTTTGTCCATGGCCATCGCCCACCGCACTGCCCCCTCAAGCTCGTCCGGCCGGCTCACCCGGATCCCGTCACCCCCGCAGGCCTTCGCGTACTGGACAAAATCCGGGTTGAGCAGGTCGGTGGCAAAGTTCGGGTAGTGCTCTGTCATCTGTTCTACCTGGATCATGCCCAGCTGCCGGTTGTTCAGGATGACAACAACTACCGGAAGATGATATTTTACCGCGGTGACAAAATCGTTCATGGCCATCGAGAAACCGCCGTCACCGGTGATGCAGAAGACCGGCCGGTCCGGGAACGCAAGTTTTGCAGCAAGGGAGGCGGGAAAGCCAAAACCCATGGTGGCCAGGTAGCCGGACATCACAAAGCGCTGCTGCTTCATCCGGAAGTTGCGGCCAAACCACCACTGGTTCTCCCCCACATCGAGCCCGATAACCGCATCATTGGGGATGATATCTGAAAGGACCTTCATGATATACGGGGGCCGTAACGGGATCGCTGTGCTGTCAGCCTCCTGCTCCCGCTGGAGGTTCCATTCGCGCTGCATCCGGGCGACGTCGTTCTTCTTCTCAGCGCATTCCCGCTTTCGCAGGCGGGGCAGCAGAAGGGGGAGCAGGTCAGCACAGTTCGCATACACGGAGTGGGTCCGGGCATTCCTGCCGAGGCGGACCGGGTCGATATCCACCTGCAGGAGAGCCTTATCCGAAGGAACATTGGTGAACTTCGAGAAGCCGACCCCCAGGGTTATCAGGAGGTCTGAATCCTCTGCGGCCTTCCGTGCAAAAGGCGACCCGACATTGCCCAGGATCCCCAGCACCCAGTCGCTGTCCTCGGGAAGCATTCCCTTAGCCCGGAAGGTGGTAAGGATAGGCGCCCCGAGGGTTTCTGCCATTGCGAGCACGTCACGGCCGGCCGGGTATGCACCCCAGCCGGCAAGGATGACCGGCCGTTCCGCCGCATTGATCCGGTCTGCAACTTTCTGGATAAGGTCTTCCGGGGGAACGATCGAGATCGCCGGGATGCAGGTCTCGCGGGAACAGAACGAAGCCTCCAGGGGCTGCTTCTGGATGTTATTGGGAACCGATACCTGTGACACACCCCGCTGCACAAGGGCGTACTTCAGGGCCCGGGTCAGCAGCAGCACCGCCCTGCTGCGATCCGCAACGGTCGTGTTGTAGACCGTGACCGGCCGGAAGAGGGCGTCCTGGTCGATCTCCTGCACGCCACCGGGGCCGGTATACTGCACTTCCGTCTGGCCGTTCAGCGCAATGACCGGCGCATGGTCTTCCTTTGCATCATACAGGCCGGTGACAAGGTTCGTTGCTCCCGGGCCGGCAATCGTGAGACATACGCCGACCGTTCCGGTCAGCTTTGCGTAGGCTGAGGCTGCCATAGCAGCGTTTGACTCGTGCCGGAAGACAATGTATGTAAGACCGGGTTGTTTGCGCACCGCCTCCACCAGCCCGAGCGATGAGGTCCCCGGAAGGCCGAAGATATACCGTACCCCAAATGCCACCAGCTCGGAGGCATAGACATCCGCAACCGTCTGTTCTGACACCGCGTGAGGATCAATCTCCCCCACCGGGTGAAAGGCGGCCTTCGCTGCCCCGCAGACCGGACAGGTCCAGT
>JAAZNH010000059.1 GCA_012798365.1 Methanomicrobiales archaeon
CTTCAACAAGGAGGATCTTTTCACCAGTCATTCAACTGCCCCACTTTCTCTATATGATAACATGTGCACCTGACTTTTATGCTTACTCCTTCTCATTTCCGGATAAACCGGAACGTGCCCCGCGGGATGAGGATCTCAAACCGGGCCCCGTTTCCAAAAACCCCGGTCTCCTCGATGGTGATACCGGTGATCCCGAGGATCTCCCGGGAAAGGAACAGGCCCATGCCGGTATTCCGGCCCACGCCCCGCTCAAAGATCCGCACTTTTGCGTCCGGGGGTATCCCGGCGCCATCGTCCTGGCAGATGATAAAGAGGCCTTTGTCGGAGACCTGGAAGAAGAACGAGATCATGGAGATATGCTCGCCATAGCGGATCGCGTTGTCCACCAGGTTGTAAAACACTTTTTCCAGAAGCGGGTCAGCGTAGATCTCCATGTCTTCAAGTTCGATAACAATGGTGATCTCCGCACTGGTGAAGCTCTGCCGGATGCGGGATATCACCTCGTTCACGTTCTGCCAGACGGGCAGGCGGACACCCACTTCCTGGTACTCCTTGGTGAAGGCGATCTGGCGCTGGATCAGCCGTGTCAGGTTCTTGATCTCGTTGAGCAGGGATTCCCGTTCATCGGCTGAAACGGTTGCTTTTGCCATATCCACGCAACCCAGCAACCCGGTGATCGTGTTGAGGATATCGTGCCGTGTGATATTGTTCATCAGGTTCAGCTTCTTGTTTGCCAGCTGGACGGCATCCTCATCGCGTTTCCGGTCGGTGATATCCGTGATCGTACCCGCATAGCCCCGGATTTTTCCCTCGCTGTCATAGAGGGGAACCGCCTGCCCGTACACCCAGATGATGGTCTTGTCCGGCCGGATGAACCGGGCCTCGGCACGGGGGATCTGGTGACTGTGGATCTTCTCCTGGACCTCCCGGCCGACCCGCTCCCGGTCAAGCGGATGGAGCGTGTCAGTCCAGCGTTTTCCCTGCGCAGCTTCATGAGCAACCCCGGTCATCTCCTCCCAGCGCTCGTTGACATACACCAGGGTACCGTCCGGGGTGGTCTCGAAAACGCCGACCGGTGATGCACGCAGGATACCGGACAACCGTTCACGGCTCTCGCGGAGTTCTGCTTCGATCTGTTTTCTTGCGGTATTGTCAATAAAGGTCTCAAGAAGGCAGGACCGGCCATGCAGCATCACCGGTACAACGTACTTGATCACCGAGATTGTTGCACCGCTTTTTGTGATGAGCGATCGCTCGCAGTTGTCCAGCATCAGGTTCTGGTCAGTGACCGGGCACTCCCCGGGCCCCGCGGGGCAGATGACGTTCTGGCAGGGAAGGTTGATGAGCTGGTCGCGGGTGGTCCCGATCATCTCAAGTGCCGCCGGGTTGGCATCGACGATGGTATGGGTCTCGGAGTCGATTACCACAATCCCGACCTTGATGGACATAAGAAGCGTTTCAAGATATTCCTGGCTCTCGGTCAGGGCCTCCTCCAGGTTGACCCGGTCGGTGACATCGATGACAATCCCTCTGAATCCTGCAACCGCTCCTTCCCGCAGAATCGGGGCGGTATTCACGATCGCCCGCATCAGGCTCCCATCCGCCCGGTGGAGGCTGTAAATCTGGCCGGTGCTCTTTATCCCCCCCAGTACTGCGGCAAGGTTTGTCTGCATCCGCCCATGATCTTGCGGGATGAGATACTCCCGCACGTTAACACCTTTCTGTATCATGCCGGCAGTGATCCCGAATGTTGCGGTTGCCGCCTCGTTGACATAGAGCAGGCGGCCGGCCATATCCATCTCGAAGATTGTCTGGGGCAGGAGCTGGGCCAGTTCCCGGAACCGCGCCTCGCTTGCGAGGAGCCCGTTTCGTGCCTGGTCAATGGTATCCAGCATCTGGTTGATCTCGAAAGCGAGCTGGGCGAATTCATCATTTCCTTCAAAGGATACCCGGGGCGATGCACCGGGTGCCTTTCCAATCCCCGACACCTGCCGGCTTAAGTCCATGATCCGGGAGAGGACAAGCCGGTCCAGCATAAAAAGGGCGGCTATCCCGAGAAAGAGGCCGGCTGCAAGGACAATGAGGATATAATGGAGTGTGGTGGTGATCCCCTGCCGGTAAATATCCCGGTACTGGTTTATCCGGAGTACAAGGGAGTCATTGCCATAAATATCCCGGATAAGGGCATATCCTGCCACTTTATCATCGGAGAGTACCTGGATCACCGGCGTTGTTGCACCCGGACTCTCGTGCAGGCGTTCTTGGACCCCGGGCGGGAGAGACGGGTCATGCATGTCCACAAACGAGAGGGAGGGATCGGTTAGGTAAGCGAGGCGGGCGACTTCTTCCGTGCTGAGATAGCGCCCCATGATGACAACTCCCACGGGGGTGCCGGAGAAATCCGTGTGCACGATCGGGCGGGACGCAACGATCATCGGGCCTTCCGGGGTAATGAGGATGCCATCGGTCCCGGTGCGGGGATTGTCCATGCGCATGAGCGGGGAACCGGGACGGATATGCTCAAGGAGGGATGCCGGAACATCCACAACCGTGTGGGTGGCCGGATCATAGGCGCCCCCGTACAGGATCTCCGCGCGTTCGTTCACGATCAGGATCAGGCTGAGCCGGAGATTGGGATAGGTTTCCGGTAACAGGTTTGCCTGGACGTACTCCGGTTTTGTCCCCAGCACAAAATGATAGGTGTCATCCCAGGGGCCCCAGTCGCTGGCAATCGCGGAGAGCGTATCGGACTCATCCCCGAGTTTATTGAGTGCCAGGCTCACATCCCGGGCAACATAATCCTCCTCCAGATTCCGGTAACTGGAAAGAGAAATGACTGACACCACCACGCTGATGATGGTGATGGAAAAGATCAGGAGGAGAATGAGAATGAGGCTGGTCTTTTCCTGGAGTTTCATGGATATCGTCTGGTATGTCCCGATTACGATCCGTACCCAGATAAATAATTCGGTACACGTATCGGGTGAATAGTATTGTTCCTGGTGGATGCCGGAAGGATTGGTTACCGGGCGCTCCCGGCAATGCGGGAAGCGCTCCTCCACGAGCCGGGAGGGATACAGATCTCAAACCGGGCACCTTTCCCTGCTTCACCGCATTCATGGATGCCAATCGAGGTGATCATGAGGATCTCCCGGGAGAGGAACAGGCCCATCCCGGTATTTTTTCCCACGCACTGCAAAAAGATCCGCTCCTTCTCCCCGGCATCCACACCCGCGCCGTCATCCTGGCAGACCAGGATGAGGTCATGGTCCCGGAACTCTGCCGTGAACCGTATCCTTGTAAGGGTCTCGCCATACCGGAGTGCATTGTCAACAAGGTTGTAAAAGACCTTCTCCAGCAGGGGATCGGCAAAGACTTCCAGGTCATCATCGATGGCGATACTGATCGTGACCGGGTCCTGGGGAAGTGCCTGGACTGCCCGGGCAATGCACGCACCGATCCCCTGCCAGGCCGGCGCCTTTACCCCCACGTCCTGGTAATTCCGGGTAAAGGCGATCTGCCGCTGGACCTGTTCTGCCGAGACCTGCATATCAGAAAGGAGTTCCTGCATTTCCGGATCCCGGACAACGTCCCGGGCCATCTCGAGCAGCCCGAAGAGCCCGTGGATGGAATTGAGGATATCGTGCCTTGTAATGTTATTGAGGAGATTGAGTTTCCGGTTTGCCAGCCGGACGGCATCTTCGGCATGCTTTTGTTCGGTGATATCATAGCATGCACCCTGGAGGTAGCCTGTTGATGAACCCGTTTTGCCAACCTTCTGCAGGAGTTCATGGACCCAGCAGATGCTCCCGTCCTTCCTGAGGATCCGGTACTCCCGGGCCGTGGCATATTCCGGGCTGTTCCGGATCCGGGCATTCTCCTCAAGGATTTCCGGTGCATCATCGGGATGCAGGAGCTGCTGCCAGGTGATGGTCCCCTCCATGAACTCCTTTTCACGGTATCCGGTGATGGATTCTGTTGCGCCATGTAAAAACACGATTGAGAAGTCGGGGTTGAGGCGGTAGGCAATGCCAAGGAAATTCTGGACAAACCCCCGGTATCGCTCCTCGCTTGAGCGGAGTTTCTCATCAATCGCGTGCTTGTACCGGGCCATCTCGATGCTGATGCGCAGGTTGCGGGGTTCGAACGGCTTGATGATGTACCCGAACGGCTCGGAGACGAGGGCCCGCTCCATGGTTGCCTCGTCGGAATGGGCGGTAAGGTAGATGACGGGGATGCCAAAATCCGCCCGTATCCGTTCTGCTGCTTCAATGCCGGACATCGGGCCCATGAGGGTGATATCCATCAAAACAACATCCGGCCGCATCAGGCCGGCTTTCTGTATCGCCTCCGGGCCATTGTCGATCACGACCGGGGCATTGTAGCCCATGTCCTGCAGGCTGTTCTGGATATCGGTACCGGTAATAAACTCGTCTTCGACAATCAGGACCGTACCCGGCCCACCGGCCATACCGGTCATCCCGCGTGCCTCACCCGTGCGGGGATGTGCCGGGTCCGCCTGCCCGGATCCCGTTCAGCGTGCCATGTCATGCGATTCCATCACCGGCCCGGCGGAGCCGGTCCCCCCGCCCGTTGTCAATGACGCTAACATCCTGGTCAGCTCAACCAGCCGCTCCCTGCGCCTGCCCGTCTGGCTCCCGCTCCCTTCCGGCTCGTCGCAGAATTCCCGGGAGAATTTGTCCCGTATGAAGAGGAAACGCCGGAGATTGAAATACTCCTCGACAAGCGCCGGGTCCGCCCCGCTCCGCAGATACAGCAGGCGTGCATCCGCATCCGTGCGGGAGCGTTCAAAAACCGAAGCAAGGGACCGCGAGATGATCTGCATGGTAAGCGGTTTCATGAGATAATCCTCGATCCAGCCACCATACATGAGGACCTCTTCGCGGGACGGGGACTTTCCCGAGAACATGATCGTCGGGAGCACGCCGGTTTCCGGGTTCTTCCTGATCGCGGTCAGGGTTTCCCAGCCGTCGATGGGGTGCATCATGATATCGAGCATGACAAGATCCGGGGACGTCTTCTTCAGGCAGTCAAGACATTCCCTGCCCCCCGGTGCTGCGTGGACGGTATACCCGTGCTTGGAAAGAAGGATGGAGAAGACCTCGCGGATGGCCGGGTCATCATCCACAATCAGCAGGGTTTCCATCAGCGATCACGCCCTGCAGGGTCCTCTTTTTCCGGCGTTTTTCCCGGTGCCTGCTTGTAATGCCTGATGAGGAACGAATGGACCTTCTCGGATTCCAGCCAGCCCTTGTCCAGTTGTTCCACAAGGTTGTCGATAATCCTGACCTGTTCTTCGATTTTTGGCCGGTACTCGTATTCCGTTAAGGAGAGGTAAAGCATGATCGCCTGCAGCGGCGTACGGATCTGGTCGTTTAAGATCTGGAACTGCTCCATGTTGTGCTCGATCTGCTCGATCCCCACCGACTTGAGCTGTTCCTCGAAGCGTTTTCTCCACGTGATGTCATGGGACTGGATAGCGATGCGGGCGATTGTGCCGTCAGGCTCCCGGACCGGGATCACGGTTGTCTCAAACCAGGCACCTTCCTGTTCATCCTCAAGACAGAAACTGTGGCCGTCGGAGAAGATGGTGTCGATGATCGCTTCTTCAGGATAGAGCATCCCGGGCCGGATCTTGTCCGTGACGCTGCTTCCTTCAAGGTCTTCCCGGGACCTGCCCAGCCTCCGGCACATGGTATCATTGACTGCAACGATCTTCTTCTCGCGGTTGATGAGGATGAGGGCATCCGGTGTGGCATTCAGGAGAGCAAGGACCGTGCGTTCACTTTCCCTGAGCTTGGCTTCCATGGAATGCTTGAACAGCGCCATCTCGATACTGGTCCGGAGGTTGTGGGGTTCGTATGGCTTGATGATGAACCCGAACGGCTCCGAGCGTATCGCTTTCTGGAATGTCGGGTCATCGGAATGTGCGGTCAGGAAAATGATGGGGATACCATAGTTCTTCCGGATAACCTCTGCTGCTTCGATCCCGGTCAGTTTTCCCCGGAGGGTGATATCCATCAGGATCGCGTCCGGCCGCAGTGTTCCGGCCCGTTCGATCGCGTCTTCGCCGCTGTCAACAACCTCCGGGACATCGTATCCCATCTCGATAAGCCCGCTCTGGAGATCGGCCCCGGTAATAAACTCGTCCTCGACCACCAGGAGACGGGTCGGTTTCATGCACCGGCCTCCTTGTGGGTTTCGTAGGGGAAGATAATCGTGATATGGGTCCCGTTCAGCCGTCGGACCTCAATAGTGCCATGAAGCTGCCGGGTAAGGCCATACAGCAGGCGCATACCGAGCGATTCGGATCTCTCAACAGATATACCTTCCGGCAGCCCGATGCCGTTGTCGCGGTACTGGAGCACCAGCGAATCCCCGCTCTTGTGCATCTCGATCCAGATGTCCCCTTTCCTGCCATCCGGAAACGCGTGCTTGAACGCGTTGGACAACAGCTCGTTGATGATCAGGCTGCAGGGTACTGCCTTGTCAATATGGAGCGAGATATTGTCGGCATGGATGCTCATGACGATCGTTCTCTGGCTTACCCCGTAGGAGTCGTACAGGTGGCGGGATATCTTCTGCAGGTAATCATTGTAATCGATCTGGTCAAGACTCTTGGACTGGTAGAGCTTCTCGTGCACAAGGGCGATCGACTTGACCCGGTTCTGCGCCTCGCGCAGGACTTCTTTTATCCTGAGGTCGTCCACGGTGCGGGACTGCATGTTCAGCAGGCTTGCAATCACCTGGATATTGTTCTTGACCCGGTAGTGGATCTCCTTTAACAGCAACTCCTTTTCCTTCAGCGCTGTCCCGACCTCTTCCTGCAGGACCCTGCGCTCGGTGATATCGTGCCCCTCGGGAATCAGGAGGACAACATCGCCGCTCTCGTCCTTGACCGGTTTTAGCGAGAAATCGATGTAATGGATTGCCCCGTCGTTACCGGGATGGGTTGCTTCGAACCGGATGAACTCGCCGGCCGCTGCTTTGGCAATTGCGGTTTTGAGAATCTCCTGCATCTCCTTTGAATGGCTCCACCACGGGGTCTCCCAGAAGGGTTTTCCCACGACCACGGATTCATCGGAAAGGCCGGAGAACTCAAGGGCGGTCCGGTTTGCCTTGATGAGCGTCCCGTCTGTGCTCATGAGGCCGATAAACTCCGATGACTGTTCAAACACGGCATGGAACTTGTGCTCGCTTTCAAAGAGCGCCTCTTCGGCCAGTTTTCTCTCGGTGATGTCGATGAGCACGCCATCCATGAGGATGTTGTCCATGTCCAGCACGTGGGGGATAGCCCTTCCGTTAAACCAGCGTGAAGGCTCGCTGCCGGTGGCTTTCATCCGGAATTCAATGTTCCATGGTTCAAGCGACCGGGCGGATTCCATCAACGTCGACCTCACGTACTCGTTGTCATCGGCATGAATCAGGTTGAAGAGGGCATTGGGGTTCGAATAGATCTCGTCGGGCCCCAGCGTGAAGAGGCTGATGATGCGGTCGCTGATGAACGGGATGGAATAGTCATCAAGGTCATGGACAACGAACTGGAAGACGATGCCGGGGATGTTGGTTGCAATGTCCCGGTATTTCGCCTCGCTTTTCTGGATCGTGCGTTTCGCGTCCTCGAGCGCCGCAATATTCTCCTTGAGCCCCTCTTCGGTCTCTTTGAGTTCCTGGAGGGTTGCCGTCAGCTGGGCATTGGTCCGGGTAATCTCGTCTTCGAATTGTTTCTGTTCGGTGATGTCAAGAAGTGTCTCGACAGCGCCGGTAACCGTGCCCTTTGCATCCCGTATCTGGGTTGAGGTGAAATGCAGCCACCGGCCCGTGCCGCCGATATGCGGGAAGAAGTCGGTTACTTCATACACGTCAGGCAAAAATTCACTACGGGTGAATTTTCCGGCATAGTTATCCGGGATCATTTCGAGTGCATTGTCAACGACAAGATCCGCGATGCAGGGGCGCTTGTCCGGGTAGAATGCCCGCCAGTGACGGTCAGTCCCGATAACCGTGTCGGCGTGGATGCCGGTGAGGAGTTCAAGAGACTTGTTCCAGTGGATGACATGATGGTTCCGGTCGATCACAAACTGGGGGATCGGGGAAGAGTCAATGATCGTATTGAGCTTGTTCTCGCTCTGGAGAATGGCCGTTTCTGCCCGTTTCCGGTCAGTGATATCGATGAGGGCAGCGATACTCGTCCTGGTCCCGGGGACCAGGTCCACGGAGACGAACATATGACGGATTGCGCCGGACCGTGTGATAAACCGGAACTCATACTTTTTGACCGTCTGCACGGGGTCAACCCTGCGCTGGTGGTGCTGGTTGATCATGCGGTCAAGGTCTTCCTTCACGACAAAATCCGTCCATTTTTTCTTTCCTTCAATCTCTGCCCGCGAATACCCGCTCAGCCGCACAAACTCGGAGTTTGCCAGGGTGATTATCATCGACTCGGAGATGATCACCGTGGCAGTCCCGGTATTTTCAAACACGGTCCGGTACCGCTCTTCTGATTCCCGGAGCTGGTGCTCCCATGTCTTGCGCATGGAGATGTCCCGGCTGATCACCATGAATGATTCCGGGCCCCCTTCAGGAGTGATGATGGTGGAGATGCTCTTCTCGACCCAGAATTCCGATCCGTCCCGTTTCAGGGCATGGTACTCGATATTCCTGACATGCCCTTCCCGGAGCGCTGTTGCAAGGTCCTGCATTGCCCGGTCCCGATCATATGCGGCGATGAAGTCAAAAATGAACCTGCCCCGGATATCTTCTGCATCATCGTACCCGTGCGAGGTTGCCATCTGGCGGTTGCAGTACAGGATGGTCCCGGACAGGTCCGTCTGGGCAATGCTTGCCGGGGATGTCTCGACCAGGGTCCGGAAACTTATCTCGCTCTTCTCCAGGTTCTTGCGGGCGGTCTCCAGCTTCTCAAGGGTTGTATTCATGGCCGCGGCAAGGAACGAGACCTCGTCATTGCCAATCAGCTGGAGCCGGCCTGATAGGTCGCCGCGTTTCCCCAGTGAATCGACATCTTTCTGCAGCGCGGTGATGCGTGAAAGGACGAGGTTATCGATAAGGTAAATGACGATGATGCCCGTGATGAGGGCGAAATTGACGATGATGAGCAGGAAGGAGATGATGGTGCTCCTGCCCTGCAGGTAGATGTCCCGGGGCATCCGGACGGTCAGGTCAAATGCATCGTTTCCGCGGATATCGGGAAGCACGGTACTGCCCTGCACGGTATCCTCATTCAGGGGCTCCACAAGAACGACGACCGGACCGGCATTGGTGCGATTATTGTCAGATGCGGGCAGAGGAACCGGTGCTGCCATGGTGGACAGCCGGGAAGGTGAGCCGGGTCCCAGCGGGGTAAGAGTGACCGTGTTATCGGCAGTGGTGCCGATGCCGGCAATCATCGCGTCATCAACGTACCGCCCCATGATGACCATGCCGGCCGGGGGTCCGGTAAGGTCTGCATGCAGGATCGGGTGAGCCCCCAGGATCATCGGGCCATCCGGGGTTGCAATGATACCCTGGACCCGGGCACCCGGGGTCATATTGTATAGCGGGGATGCAGGATTGGACAGTTCCTCCATGATTGCTTCGGGCACCGGCGTCATCTTCTGCCCTGCAGCATCGAATCCCGTGCCATATTTCAGGGTATGGTTTTTGTCAGTGATGAGGAGGAGGTCGATCCTGATGTTGGCAAGGACCTCGGGGTGGACATAGGTTTCGGGAAACGACGGGTTTGTTCCCGAGGTATAGGCGTAGATATC
>JAAZNH010000060.1 GCA_012798365.1 Methanomicrobiales archaeon
CTGGCCCAGCATGAATTCAAGGCCACCGGCCCCGGCAACATTGGCGATCTCGTGCGGGTCGGCAATGACCGTTGAAGTCCCGTGCCGTGCGACAAGCCGGGCGTACTCCGTGGGGATGAGAAGCGAGCTCTCGATATGGACATGGGAATCGATGAGGCCGGGGATGACGTATTTTCCGGTTGCATCCACGCGGATTGCAGCCTCGTAACTTCCCATACCAAGGACAATGCCGTCCTTTATTGCCAGATCGCCTTTATCCCATGCACAGGTGAACGGGTTAAAGATGGTCGCATTCGCGATAACAAGATCTGCCGGGACCTGGCCCCGTGCTGCTGCAATGAGGGTTTTTTTATCTGGTTCCATGTGTTGATCACACCACAATATCCCGGATCGTTGCGGTCTGGCGCTCGCCGGGTTTCAGGATATAAAGGTAGAGTTTGTACCTGCCAGGGGCAAGTTTGGCGGGGATGACGATCTCGTTGCTGCCGTTTTTCAGCACAATTTCCTGCTGGATACTCTGCACCTCTTCCTGGTGGAAGTCTTTGAGCTCAAATACGGTCACCTGGACCCAGGCCTCCGTCTCCACCCCGGAATTGGTTATGGCAACATGCAGTTCGTTTCCCGTATAGGTGACATCACCAAAAACCGCTGACGTGCACCCGGCCCCGGCCAGGCAGGCAATAAGTAAAAGACTGCAGGCAAGGTTGCCAGGGGACTGCAAAGACATATCTGAATGATCTTTTTTTCAGGTTAAAAAGATGATAGTTTTCCCCTCGGAAAAAGGGAACGGTGGATCAGCACCGGAACTTTGATACTTCGGCTGCAACCTTCTCGGCAATGCCATTGATGTTGCCGATAACGCGGGTGATCTGGTCAACTGCTGCGCTTGACTCTTCGGTAGCAGCCGCGGAGTCCTGCGCCTCCCGTGAACTCTGCTCGATCAGGTTCATGACCTCGCTTACGCTTGCGGCTACTTCCTCGATGGATGCAGCCTGCTCCTCAGCAGCAGCGGCCACTTCGGTTACGTTCTGGTTGATCTTGTCAATCGATGTAACGATCTTGTTGAAGCTGGTAATCGTCTCCTGGAGCGCGAGGCTGCCCTCTTTGACACCCTGGTTTGCGGAATGAACCGCCTCGACAGCATTGTTGGTCTGGGACTGGAGTGTCTCGATCATGCCCGAGATCCGTTCCGCAGAAGCCCGGGACTCGACAGCAAGCGACTTGACCTCAGTCGCGACCACGGCAAAGCCGCGGCCCGCATCGCCAGCCCGGGCAGCCTCGATCGCCGCATTGAGTGCGAGCAGGTTGGTCTGGTTGGCAAGGTCGGTGATAAGATCAACGATCTCGCTGATCTTGTCCATCTGTCCCTTGATCTCCCCAATGATCTGGTTGACATCATTGCTGGACCGGGTAATTCCCTGCATGCCGGTTTCGGTCCTCTGGGCAAGTTCCATGCCGTTCTTGCTGTAGGCCGTGGTATCCGTGACCAGCTGGGCCACTGATTCCGACTTCATGGCAACTTCCTGGATGGCCCGGGAAAGATCGTCCATGGCCTGCTGGACCTGGTGGATGCCCTTGCTCGTCTTCTCCGTGTTCTCGCTGACACTGGACGCATTCATCGCGCACTGGTTGGAACCTGCCGACACTTCCTGGATGCTTGCATTTGCCTCTTCTGTGTTTGCGGCAAGGTTGGTCACCTGCTGGTTGATGGATCCCATGGATTCAGAGATGTTAACCCCAATCCAGTTCAGGGAGTCACGGAATGTCCGGAAATCGCCCCTGACTTTGATCTTCTCGTCAAACCTGGCGGTGAAGTTGCCGTTTGAATACTCGCCGGCAACCCGCATCCCTTCATTGAGTGGAATGACCGTACTCTCAAATGTCTTGTTGATACCGGCAATGATCTCCCAGTACCCGCCCTTGAATTTCGACGCATCACCGCGGACTGAAAGGTTTCCTTCAACAGCCGCAATAGAGAGCTTGTTGGACTCGGCTATCAGGGCCCGCAGGGTGTCGGTCATGGTCTTGAGGGCCGGAACGATCTCGTCGCGGGGGTCCCGGGCCTTGAGATCGCGGCTTAAGTCGCCTTCGGCTATCATTTTCATGGTGCCGATGACATATTTCTGGAGATCGTCGGAGAACTTATCCATCTCATCGGCAAGTTCGCCAATCTCGTCATCACGGTCGATATGGATCCGCTCGCCAAGATGGCCCATATGGATCTCGCGGATATTCTCCTTGATCTTCTGGATGGGTCCAAGGACACTGCCGGAAAGGTAAAAACCCATGGCAACGGATCCGATTATCCCGATCCCGCACAGGATGAGGATGAGTGTTGAGGAGGGTCCTGCTGTGCCCGCAAGGAGCGCTATGACTACAAAGAATCCTGCCAGGACAAGGAAGGATCCGGTGATCTTTTTTCCGAGGGAAAGATTATCGAGGGTTTGCATATAGATTACCTGCTGTGGTTTTTTGTGTGATAAGTCGTGGAATAAAAACCGGAGGGATCAGGAATGGCCCGTCACATCCGCCCGGTATCAGCCGTTCTTCTCCATAAGGCTGAGTGTCTGCCGGATGTCGATCCAGATGATCAGTTCACTGACCTCGTTCTCCTTATCGCGGCTCTTTTTCTTGATAATGCCAAGGATCGCTTCATCATCCCCGGCACCGGCGGTTGAAGCTGCATCCACGTCATCTTTTTCGAACGTGGAAACCGCAAGCACGTCATCCACAAGGATACCGGTTTTTACACCGGTCAGTTTCTCATCTAGGACAATGATGCGCCCGTCTTCTTCTTTCGTGCCCCCATTAGCGGGGATATGAAGGCGGTCTTTTAAGTCAATGATGGTGGTAATCTCGCCACGGAGATCGATGATACCTTTCATGTGGGATGCCGTGTTCGGCAGTTTTGTGATCGGGGTGTATTCGACTACTTCCCTGACATCGAAAAGGTCTATGGCAAAATGCTCCTTTCCAAGGAGGAATTCCAAGACCTGGACTGTTTTTCCGGATATTCTGGAGGCCGCAGCCCCTGCTGCGGGGCTGCCGACTGCCGGTGTTGGATTTTTCTCGGATGTGGTACCTGCCTGGGTCATCAGTCTGCCTCCCTTAC
>JAAZNH010000061.1 GCA_012798365.1 Methanomicrobiales archaeon
GACCTCGGCGCTCGATGTATTCTATCGGCTCCTGATCGTGTACTTCCTCTCCATGGCGGTTGCGTTCCTGCTGATCTACTACTTCACGCGGGAAGAGGTGACCGACTGGGGACTTGAGATCTGGGATCTTACGAAAAAGATCTTCCCCATCCTTGTTATCGGCACATTCGCACTCGGGGTTCTTGCCTACTTCCTGCCCCCGGAGACGTTCAAACCGTTCTTTGGTGACAACTCGCTCCAGGCAAACTTCCTTGCCGCGATTGTCGGGACAATCCTTTACATGCCGACCCTGCTTGAAGTGCCGGTCATCGGGACAACACTCGGGTATCTCACGGGCTCTATGGCAAAGGGCCCGGCCCTTGCCCTGCTCCTCACGGGGCCGAGCATCAGCCTCCCGAGCCTGCTCGTGATTTACCGGATCATCGGCGGGAAGAAGACCCTCGTCTATGCGGGTCTTGTTATCGTCTTCTCGACTCTCGCCGGGTTCGTCTTCGGGAACATGGGGTGGTAAGGATGGACAAAGAGTATGTTCCCTGCTGTGCTGCCGATGCCCTGAGACGTATCCGGCAGATCCCTATCAACGGGATCATGACCGGCATCACCATGCTCGATGAGAGCATCGCTGCAATCCGGAACCAGAACCTTACCAGCGATGTTGAGATTCGGACGGCACTGATGAAGAAGATCAAGGTCTACAACTACGTCCCGCCGGGCGTGGAAGAGGCCTATGCGATCGCAATTATGGAAGAATACCGGAAACAGGGTGCGGAGAAGAACGGATGAATAACTCTCTGGCAGGCCGGTCGCCGCTGACGCGATCCTTCAGGAGAGCGTGACCGGGATCAGGACCTGTAACAGGGCGGGATTAAGGACAGTATCGGAACAAAAAAAACGGGAATTGGTTACCATGAACACAACATCACTGGGATTTATCGGAGGAGGACGGGTCGCCCTGATCCTTCTCTCGGCACTGGAAAAGAACGGATCGCTTCCATCGGATATTGTGGTCAGCGATATGAACGAGGCCCCCCTCGCCGCCCTGAAGCAGCGTTTCCCGTCCATCAGGACAATCGCTGGCGGGAACGTACAGGCCGCCGGGCAGGACGTGGTCTTTGTCGCCCTGCATCCCCCGACAGCAGGAGAGGTTCTTAAGGGGATTTCCGGTGCGGTTCGCCGCGATGCGGTGGTTGTCTCGCTCATGCCGAAGATAACAGCGGCCCAGATATCCGGAATGCTCGGGGGATTTTCCCGCATCGTCCGGATGATCCCCAATGCCCCGGCCATCAGCGGCAACGGGTTCAACCCGGTCGTTTACCCATCCGGGTTTTCCGCTGACGAGAAAGGCGCACTCGCGCGGTTCTTTGCCGCATTCGGTGCATGCCCGGAAGTTGCGGAAGAACGGCTGGAGGCATATGCCGTCATCACTGCGATGGGACCTACCTACCTGTGGTTCCAGCTCTACGAGCTTGAGGCGCTGGCACGGTCGTTTGGCATGACGGAACAGGAGGCATCCGAGGCGGTCCGGTCGATGGCGCAGGGAGCCCTGGAGACGATGACCCGGGCAGGTCTTCCCCCGGAAAAGGTGATGGACCTTGTCCCGGTCAAGCCACTGGGTGAGAGCGAGACGGCAATCCTTGCAGCATACCGGGAGAAACTGCCGGCACTGTATGCAAAACAAAAGAATTAGAATGACAATCAATCCAAAAGAGACCAACGGGATAATTACTGGTGAACCATGACGAAAATTGAAGTACTCGGGACTGGCTGTGCGAAGTGCAAACGGCTGTTTGACAACGTGCAGGCTGCAGTAAAGGAACTCGGCATCACTGCCGAGGTTGTGAAAGTCGAAGACCTGGACGCGATCGTTGAGGCAGGGGTTATGCTCACCCCGGCACTCTTCATCAACGGGGAGGTCGTTTCTGAAGGCCGGGTGCCGGACGTAAACGAGATCAAATCATTGTTAACGGAGTGAAAAATGGCAGAAGCACCATCATGTTCATGCGGACAGAACGAGAAGAAACGGATCATCTTTCCCTGTGCGGGACAGGCAAATGTCGGACAGCTGACCAATCTTGCAGCGCTTCAGCTGACTGAAGAAGGTTACGGGAGCATTGCCTGCGTTGCATTGCTTGCAATTGGTTCAGAGAACCTTGTCGCGAACGCAATGAATGCCGGCGAAGTCGTCATTCTTGACGGCTGCCCGATGCTCTGCGCAAAGA
>JAAZNH010000062.1 GCA_012798365.1 Methanomicrobiales archaeon
AGCTGATCCCTCCCGATGAACGCGGTGAGATCAAAAAAATCCTCACCACGCTTGCCCTGACCAACCCCGGAACCTATGTGGAACACCACATTCTCGGGGCAAAAAACCATCCCGATCTTTACCAGTGGGGGTACCGGGCCATTTTCAATGATGCCGGTGCGATCACCGAGTACCTGGCCCAGGGCCGGGACCTCTCCTATGTAGTCAGGCTCGACAACATCCTTCCCGGAAAAACTGCCACACGCAGCGAACAGGCCGGGGTACCGGAACCAGCTGCCCCAAAAACTTCAGAACGCCAGAAAGGAACACCGGATCTCTCAACTCTTGCCGATTCCATCGATGCCCTCCAGTACCCGATCTTCGCGATCAACCGGGAGGGTATTGTCATAGCATGGAACCAGGCCATGGCCGAGCTCACCGGTATCGACCGGAAGACCATGATCGGGAAAGGGGACTATGCATACGCACTCCCGATCTATGGAGAGCCGCGCCCGATGCTGATTGACACCATCATCAACCCTTCGCTGAAAAGTGAATCGCTGCAGGTCACCCGGGAGGGTGATTCGTATTGCGGGGATGTCGAGGAGCTCACCATCCGCGGCAGGCCGGTGAAACTCTGGGGGAAAGGAACCGCAATATGGGATGGTTCCGGAACAGTCATTGCAGCAGTCCAGTCCCTCATCGTGAGCGGACAGTCCCCGGAAACTGCCGCGGAAGCCCCCGATCACCATGAACACTACATCGGGGGCGTATCAAGTATTATTCTCAAGATTGCCGGGGAAGGCATCAGCGGCACGATCTCCGGAGCACTCGGATCAGCTACCGGGGGGTACGGGGTCTATGCAACCGACCAGCGCCTCTTTGTCGTCCACAATCCGGACCTCGATGCAGCGCAGTCGCAGAGCATCCAGTTCGGGGAATTTTTAGTAAACGAACTCTTCGGCACTCACGTAGACACCCGCCCGCGCACCATAGCCGATCTCGAGCGGCTCAAGGTCTACGAAGTCTGGCGTAAAGATATCGCCCGCATTGAGATGAAGACACCCCGGCTGTTCTCGGGATTTTTGATCATCCACACCAGAACCGGCGGATCCTTCCGCATCTTTGTTGACCACAAGCGGGCCTTTGACCATCTCGAACAGCTGCTCAAACTCTTCTACCCGGAGATCCTGCAGGCCGAGACGGTTGAGATTGACGATGCAGACCTCGAATGGCTTGACGAGGTCAGGACCTTTGAACTGGTGGGCAGGCTCCAGGTTACGGATCCCCTGCAGGATATCTCCCACACCATTACCCGGAATATGCCGGTCCTTCCGGATCTGCCGCGGATGCCGGGACCCCAGGTTGTCATCCGGGCACAGGGAAAATGGGATACCCTCAACCAGTCGGTAAAAAATGTCCCGTACCCGATCTTTGCCATTGATCTTGAAGGAAAAGTGATTGCGTGGAATGACGCCATCGCGCGGCTGACCGGCATTGCAGCAGCTGACATGATCGGGAAAGGCGATTATGCCTATTCAGTCCCTTTCTATGGTGAGCGGCGCCACATGCTCATCGATTACATCATCATGCCGCCGGATGCCGTTGTGCCCGGCGAGATCCCGAATATCACAAGGGAAGGGGATACGTTCTTTGGTCCTCTTGAGAGTATCACCATCCAGGGAAAACCAATGCTCTTCTGGGGCAAATGCACCGGGATTTACTATGCACGGGGAGCCATCATCGCATCCATCCAGTCCATCCTTGTCAGCGAACAGCCCAGCATGAAAAATATCATCGGAATCTATGAAGAGGAACAGTACCTGGGCGGGATATCCAGCATTACCGTGAAACTCGCTGAACCGGGTGTGACCGGGGCGATAGCCGGCGCCCTCGGGTCAGCAACCGGGGGATACGGGATCTATGCAACCGACCAGCGCCTCTTCATTGTCCACAACCGGGAACTGGATGCAACCAATCCGGATGGCGTCCAGTTCGGGGCGTTTATCTTAGACGAACTCTTCGGCACAACCGTTGATACGAGCCAGAGGAATATCGAACACCTTGAAAAGGAGCGGGTGCACGAGATCTGGCGCAAGGATATCATAACGATTGAGATGAAAAAACCGCTCCTCCTGGCCGGCCACATCACCATCCGGACACGGAACGGGGAATCAATCCGGCTCTATATCGATCACCGCAAGGCCTTCATCCACTTAGACCAGATCCTCAGGATGTTCTATCCCGAAATCCTGCGGATCGAATGAAAAGAAAACTATCCGGTGGTGCGGGAGCAGTCCTGACGGCAGGGCTTTATTTTTAAAAGGAAAAAAAGCGTTATTTGTTGATGGGATGCCCGTCGCGTTCCGTGATCGGCTTGAATGCCGCACTCAGCTGGCGGAAGACCGGGCCGGGTTTTCCTGAACCAATGACCCTGCCGTCAACCCAGGTGATGGGTGCAACTTCTGCTGCAGTACCAGAACAGATCAGTTCATCTGCCGTGTAGAGATCGAAATAGCCAAGGTTCTGCTCTTTTACCGTGATGCCCAGCGATTTGGCAATTTCAAGGATGACCAGCCGGGTCACGCCGCGGAGGTTGTTGAGGGTCGGGGGCGTGATGATCTCGCCATTCTTGACAATGTACAGGTTGTCGCCCGATCCTTCGGATACGTACCCGTTGGTGTCAAAGAAGATAGCCTCGTCGCCGCCCTTGTAGTTTGCCTCGATTTTGGCAAGGATATTGTTGAGGTAATTCAGGCTTTTCACGTTCGGGGGCATGCATTCGGCAGGGTTGCGCCGCACCGAGACCGTGACTGCCTTAAGCCCCTTCTCGTACAGGTCGCCGTACATCGCACCCCAGGTTACAGCAATGACAATAACGGACGGTTTTGCACACTTGCGGGGATCCAGGCCCAAGTCGCCGACACCGCGGGTGAAGATCGGGCGGATGTAGGCATCCGTTAAGTTATTCCGCCGTAAGGTTTCGCAGATCGCTTCCGTCAGCTCTTCCTTGCTGATGGGCGGTTTGAGATCAATGGTCTTTGCGGAATCATAGAGCCGGTCGATGTGGTCTTTCAACCGGAAAATCCGTCCATTGTAACAACGTATACCTTCAAACACGCCATCGCCATAGAGGAAACCATGGTCAAAGACGGAGACACGCGCCTGCTCCTCCGGCAGGTATTTCCCATCATAATAAATGATCATAGTTTGTGATAAGGTGCCGGGGGTTTTGTAGTTTTTTCTTTTGATCGGTCATGGTGCAGGTACGTTGCGAGGCATAGTTGGGCAAATATCCAGCCGGGATACCATGTTCTGCCACATGGTGCAGGTGTAACACGCGGTGCAGGCACATAAGGCACAGCGGATAAATACAAAGAGCAGGTAAGTGGATTACGAGATAGGACGCATCCCATGACACAGAAGCAGGGCCTCATATCCGGTACCGGTCAGGGAACATCCCCGGGGACCGATGTATTCCGCATTGTCTTTGAAAAGATCCAGACCGGGATCCTGGTCATCGACCCGGCCTCGCATACCATCATCGATGCAAATCCCATTGCAGAATTCCTCACCGGCCGCTCCCGTGACGAACTGATCGGCAGCACCTGCCACGAATTTGTCTGCCCGGCAAAATGCGGCCAGTGCCCCATCACGGATTTTCACCAGGACATCCACAGCCTGGAACGCGCAATCATCAATGCGAAAGGAGAACGTATGCCCATCTTAAAGACCGTTGCGAAGGCCACCATCAACAACAAAGAATACCTGATCGAGAGTTTCATCGACATCATTGACCGGAAAAAATCAGAAGAGCGAAAAGTCGCCCTCATCGCGTACCTGGACGAATCAGTCCAGCGGGTGAACAAGCCGCTTGAACTCATGCAGCAGAGTATGCAGCAGATGGCTGACGGTGTGAAGAGCGGGGACTTTAATGCAGAAGAGATCCGCATGCAGCTCCAGCTCCATGCAAACAACCTTGCGCAGATCAGCCAAAACCTTGCCGAACTGAGCCGTAAAGCAGCTGCAGAACATAAGGAAGATATCCCGCAGGAATACCGGGATTTCATCATCGGGAAGGGAAAGAACCCATGACCGGGGAACCTGCGGCTGAATCAGCTGATGACGGTCTGCTGTACCTGATGCTGGCCCAGCCGGAAAAGCTCCAGACACTGAATATCTCGGTGATCAAGAAGATCCTCGCCCGGGGCTGCACCCCCCTGATCATTACCGTGAACCAGCCATACAGGATCCTGGTAAAAACGTATGCAAAAGAAGGTATTGATGCAGACCGGTTCTACGTAGTCGATGCCGTAACGCAGTATTCCGGAGGGGCCTGTACGCCCGGCCCACGGGTAAAATATGTCAACAACCCGGCAAACCTCACCGATCTTGGAATTGCCATCACGGAGATCATCAAACAGATCCCGGAGCCCAGCAAATGCATCATGTTCGACTCCGTCAGCATGCTCCTGATCCATATCCCCTCAGCCACCGCTGCAAAGTTTTTGCATTTTGTGGTCAACAAGCTTAAACTCTCGGACATTTCGGGGATCTTCCTTTGTGTTGACAAGGGCCTGGACCCGGTCGTCCTCTCCCAGATGTCGGCATTTGTGGACAAAGTCGTGGATTTTGAGAAGAAGGAATAATTACAACGGTCTGTTCGCTGACCACGAATCCATTTTTCTTTTTTGAGGGATTTGTCCTGCAAAATGGTACCGTTTATTCAGGAAAATTTCTGGTAATTTCTGAAAATTTTCAATAATTTCCCGTAAATACCGGCCGTTTCCCGGAAATTGTACGAAAAAATTCCGGGATAATTTCCAAAAAATTTTTTCTGATGGATTTCTCAGGCTTTTTTCAAGAGTATATTTTCAGGTTTGTTTTTTCGCAAGCAGTGCTATTTACTCCACGGACAGCACAGCCCCGGAGCTTCAGCACATTAGTGAGTGTTCCGGCACTGGTCCACAAAATGCCGGAACATACCGGCACTGGCAACCGGATGGAGGTGCGTGTAACTGCCCAGGGTGTTATTGACCAGTGCCCCATCCTGCGCATCCCGGATCCCTATGCCCCGGCTGAGCCGGTATGCATACCTTGTATCC
>JAAZNH010000063.1 GCA_012798365.1 Methanomicrobiales archaeon
CCTACCGGGTCACCAACACCCTGACGGTCACCCTCCATGATGTGAGCAGGACCGGTGAAGTCATTGACATTGCCGTGGCAAACGGCATCAACCAGGCTGACTCCATCCAGTTTATGCTCTCCGAGCAGCAGCATCAGGTGCTGCGGACCCAGGCCTTAAAGGAAGCCGTTCTCCGCGCCCGTGCAGATGCTGACACCGTTGCATCTGCCATGGGATCTAATATCACCAGTGTGAAAAACGCCCAGATCGAGCAGGACTACTACTCCCCGGTCTACTTCCAGAACTGGCAATACGACCAGGCAGGCGCTGCGATGAAGTCAGTCTCTCCCACCCCGGTCCAGCCGGGCGATATCACGGTGAAGGCAACCGTCTCCGTGACCTACAATATCCGGTAAAGGAAATCTCTTTCACAACTTTTTTAACATCACAACGTGATCATTTCAACAGGTGTATATACACGCCCGCCCTTCGACGCAGGGCGGCTGGTAACCTGTACCGGGTTCTCCCGGAATACCAAATTTCGAATACCATCAATCTGCGGATATCATCGGACTGATTTTACCATGGAGCGCAATATCGGTTTTAAGGAACGGAGATACATCGAAGAGCTGCGAATCTTAACCAAATCCACTGCCCTTGACTGCGTGATCGATGACCGGTTCGACCGGGTCATCTATGTCATCCGGCCCGGCGACATGGGGCTTGCGATTGGAAAGAAAGGCGATAATATCCGGCGCCTCCAGAAGGTTCTCGGCAAACGGATCGAGATGGTGGAGTTTGCCGATACTCCTGATGCATTCATCACCAACATCTTCAAGCCGGCAGAGGTCATCTCGGTTGAACATGCGCCGGAGAATGGGCCGGTGAATGTCTTTGTGAAGCAGCGCAATGATCTTGGTATTGCCATCGGCAAGGCCGGGTGCAATATCGAGAAGGCCCGCGTCCTCTGCCGGCGGTTCTATGGCCTGGAAGTCGGCGAAGTGCTGCTGGCACCGGAGGCAGTGGTATGAAACAGAAGGTGGATGCACAGGTTATTGCGGAACTCTGGGCGGTCATCTGCGAGCGGGCAGATCACCCGACCGAGCAGTCCTATACGAGCCGGCTCCTGCGGGACCCGAAGGGAATCGACAAGGCGCTGGAGAAAGTCGGGGAAGAGGCAACCGAGTTCATCCTTGCCGTCAAGAACGGGAAGAATGAGCGCACGGTCGAGGAGACCGCTGACCTCTTCTTCCATATCCTTGTCGCCCTCCGCGGGGCCGGCGTGGAACTCGATGACGTCCTGGAAGAGCTCAAGAAGCGCCGGAAGTAAGGTGCCGGCCCGGGTTCTCCCTCTTTTTCCGGTTCCCGAACAGGCAACCGGTTGCGTAAGTTTCATGCAAAACCGGATCGTGATTTGGATATTTTTGCTCTGTTGAAATCCTCAAGAGAGATGATGGGGGCTGATGCCCCCAAACTCCATAAACGAGGACTGCCGCCGATTCGAAGAACCTGATGGTTCTTCTCGCATCTCATTCCTGCGGAATTCGATGCCCCATAGGGCGAGTCGAAGTTTTACTTCTCCACAGCCTGCGGCTGTCCCCGCGGCGGCCTCAATGA
>JAAZNH010000009.1 GCA_012798365.1 Methanomicrobiales archaeon
CCTTCATCGGCGTCCCGACATCGTCAGCACTCCTCCTGCTCCTGACCCTGACACTTGCATTCCTGTACGGCCTCTGCACGGTCTTCTTCCTCTCGGCATTGTATGCCCGGTCGCGGGCTCTTCTCTGGGGAGCAGTACTCCTCCTTTGCACAATCTGGGGTTCGGTTGTGGCATTTACCGGCATCAACCCGGCACTCTTATTCCCGCCGCTTCTCCTCTATTACGCGTTCTCGTGGACGAACCTTGTGCTCTCTGTCTTTGTCCTTTCGGTTCTCTTTGCCCTGGCCGTCATCCTCTTCAGTCCCGATCAGGTCGGGACCACAAAGGAATTCCGGGACGCGTTTGCTCCGCTTGAACAGAGGTTTGGTTTCCTTGCAGATCCGCCTCTGGCGGCAAAAGACGTGATCGATTTGTACCGGAGCGGAAGTGCTGTTGGCCAGACGCTCTTCTCCTTCCTCATACCGCTGGCGGTGATCTGGTTCTTCCTCTCCCTTCTCGGCCCCTACCTTCCGCCGCACGGGCTCCTCTTCCTCTTTGCCATTATCACCGGGGTGATTGCGTCAACCATGTATACCTGGGTCACGATGTTTGATTCTTTCGGGCCGTATGCCTGTCTCCCGGTTGCGGTGAGCCGGCTTATCAGCGGGAAACTGATGACGTTCTCCCTCCTGCAGGTCGTGCCGGTCCTCTTCATTGCTGCGGTTTCGCTGATGAGCGGCGAGACAGGAAACCTGGTCCCTGCCGTTGTGCTCTGCCTTGCAGTTTCGTATTATGCAGTCGGAATCATGGTGTGGCTTACCGGCCTCTCCCCGAACGTGCTGGTCTATGATGTGAAGGTCATGGCAGTCTACCTGGTCCTTGTGGGAATTGTCCTGACACTCTTCTCAGCCCTTGCGTTTGCCAATCCCCTCTATGCGCTTTTGTCTGCAGTTCTCTTCCTGCCGGCCTGGTTCTTTATCCGGAAAGGAAAAGTCCGCTGGGATGCTGTCGACCCTTCGGGGTTCTGACCCATTTTTATTCATGCCCGGCCCGGAACGTGATCCGGCTCTGGCCATAATAATTCCAGAAGACCGCACATATCGTGGCAAGGACCTTTGCGGCCAGGTAGTGCCAGGCGACCAGGGTTACGAGGAGCCAGATGATCCCGACATTGAGGAGCAGGCAGCTGACCGCGACAAGGCAAAAGGTCGTGAACTGGCGCACGTAATGCCGGTTTTTGTCATGGAACGTGAGGATCTTATTCAGGATGTAACTCACCACGATGCCCGTGCAGTAGGAGAGGACTGCGGCAGTCAGGTACCAGATTCCGGCCCATTCACACAAGAGGTAGAGGAGGCCGATATCCACAAGAGACGACACTGCCCCGATACCAATGAACCAGATAAACCGCTCCCTGTCCACGGTCTTCCCAGCCTCTGTTATCCCGTGACGGTCCTGGAATTGCGTGACATCCTGCATAGAGTAAAAATCCCGTCAGGCGGATGTATTCCTGCAGTCATAGAGGGTCCCGCCTCCTGCCTGCAAACCCCCAGGTATTCCCGCTCCGGATATGTCTCCACGGTTCCCTGAGCCGGTTGCGCCATACTCAGACGCTTCTACCACGCTACAATGGCTGCTCACCCATGCCATGACATCTGTGTTGCTGCCACCGCCGCGATTGTCCATTCCCCCGGACCCGTAGAAATACCGGATTTCCCCGTCGTTTATCAGGGTGGCCAGTGAAGTGGCGTCCAGTATCTGGTCAGAACCGGAGAATCCGCCGAGTGCCATCACCGGCTCACCGGTACTGAGGATAAGATTTGCGGCCTCGTGGCTGCTTGCGACTGCAACGATCCATCGTTCATTTCCACGATGGGAAACGAGGTAATCTGCAAGTCCTGAACCGGATTCTGAAGACGCCGGTCCCCCGTTCCCGGCCGGCCCGCCGTTGAAGCCCCGACTTGCCTGCGGACCACCAACCGGGAGCTGTCCCCCGCCGTTTCCGATGGTAGCAAAAGCCCAGATGCAGGGCGCAATAACGAGTAGTGCAATAGCAATGCCTGCGATAACCTTCGGCAGGGTGCCGGTCTTCCCGCCTGATCTGATGTTGAGAATAGCAACGGCGACTGCTGCTGCGAGAAGTGCGTTAGCAAGCACCAGGACAAGGATACCTGACCATTCAGGGGATACTGACAGCAGGTACATGACTTCGATGATGCCGGTGACAACTACCGCTGCCACAAGGAGCCACCCCCGGAATCTC
>JAAZNH010000064.1 GCA_012798365.1 Methanomicrobiales archaeon
CTTAAAGGAGCACTGCAAGTCGGTCATCTTCGTGACCCACGACCCGCTCGTCTCGCTCCTCTCCGACCGGCGGATTGTGATGCGGCACGGCGCCGTGGAAAAAGTCCTATACCCCGAGGGAAGGGAGCTGCACATCCGGGACATGGTCGCCCGGATGGACCTCACGCTCTGCCGGTTCCGTGAGCGGATCCGGGCCGGGGAACTCCTGACCGAGCAGGGATTTCCCGTATGAAACTCATCATCATTGCCGGCCCGCCCAGTGCCGGCAAGACCGCAGTGACCCGGCAGATCATCCGCTCGTTTGACGAAACAAAGAAGATCGCGTTTTTAAAAATCGATGTTGTCCGGGCATTTGAGGATGAGGAGCTCCGGGAGGAGTTCGGCATCCCGGCCAAGAAGATCTATTCCGGTGACCTCTGCCCGGACCATACCGGCATCATGGTGATGCAGGACGCCCTCTCCTGGGCTGAATCGGAGGGAGCAGATCTCTTCATCGTGGAAAGTGCCGGCCTCTGCCTGCGGTGCTCCCCGTACGTCACCCAGTCTCTTGGGATTGTCGTCCTCTCAGCAGTCAGCGGCATGAACTCGCCGCTGAAGATGGGGCCGATGATTGCCCTTGCCGATGTGGCGGTCATCACCAAGATCGATCTTGTGTCCCAGTCGGAGAAAGAGGTGTTCCGGGAAAAGACCAAAGAGGTTGCACCCACGATTGACATCGTGGAGACCAATGCCGTGCAGGGAACGGGCCTCCGGTACCTCATGCGTTCGATTGAGGCCCTTGCCGATGTCGCAGACAAGAAGTCCGTGATGCTTCGTGGCATCCCGCCGCTGGGTGTCTGCACCATCTGTATCGGGAAACGCGAGACCGGCTGGCAGAACCATTTCGGTGTTGTCCGGAAACTGGACGGGGCTGACGACATCTTCCGGGGCGACTGAGATGGCAGGGGACTGGCAGCCGCCCGGAAAAGACTGCGGTGCCTGCGGTGCTGCATCGTGCGCAGACTTTCTGGTGCTCATGCAACGCGGTGAGAAGGTACCGGAGGACTGTCCGTTCCATGCACTGTGTTCCGGCCCGGCTGCCGGTACCTGCGGGGCAGACACGGCGCGGGACGCGGAATATTCCGGAACAGATGTGAGCGGGCGGTCGTATGATTTTGTGCTCGGCCCGCTCACCAATGAGCCCTCGGCCCGCAAGATCATCCTGCCGTTCCGGGCAGATCTTGTCGAGCGCTGGAATATCGTGCCGGGTGATATCGTGCTTGGGCGGCCGATGGGACAGGGCTGCCCGGTCCAGCACGTGCTTCGCGTTATCGACGCAAACCCCGTTACCGGTGTCCTCACCTGCCATACGATCGGCCCGAAAGCCGCCCGCAAAGGAACTGTTAAGGATGTGCAGGCCTACCATGTGATCGGGTTCGAGGGGTTTGCAATGGTGGTGAAAAAAGCCCCGGAGTTCGGGCTCCGGCAATCGTTCCTGCCCTCGTTCTGCATGATGGATACTGCCCATACCGGGTTTGTGAACATGGTCCTTGTCCAGTCCGGAAAGCTGCATGTCCGGGTGGAGGACATCAGGGTCCTCTGATCCGGTTTTTCGGGGTGCGGTGATGAAAAAGACGATAGAGGAGATCAACCGGAAGATTGCACAGAAGACCGCAGTTGTCTGCACGGCTGCCGAGCTGAAACAGCGGATTGCCCGCGGTGAAACGATCACGGCGGCGGATGTGGATGTCGTGACAACCGGGACATTTGGTGTCATGTCCGGCACGCTTGCCGTTTTGCACATTCCGGTTGCCCCGCCCGGCACATTCAGGAAAGCGGAAAAGGTCTGGCTCAACGGCGTCCCGGCCATTCCCGGCCCCTGCCCGAACGAGGGGCTTGGATCGGTTGACGTGATCGTGTACGGGACAGCCCATGCATCCCCGACCTATGGCGGGGGCCATCTCTTCCGCGATCTCGTGGAAGGAAATGCGGTGCAGGTCGAGGTTGAATCGGATGGGAAGCGGTTTTGCCATAGCGTAACGCTGGCAGAAATCCCCCATGCACGGATCATCACGACCCGGAGCGCGTTCAAAAATTACCTTGCCGTTGTGAACACGGGATCCGATCCGGTGAAGACCATCTTTGCTGCAGAGGACCTTTCCGGCCCGTATACCGGCGCAACGGTCAGCGGCTGCGGGGACATCAACCCGGTCCAGAACGACCCGGACCTCAACGTCATTGGTGTTGGCACACGGGTTCTGCTCAATGGCGGGACCGGTTACATCACCGGGACCGGGACGCGGGCCACAAAGGAGAAGCCCAACATCGCTGCGGTTGCTGACATGAAGCGGATGGTGCCGGCAATGATGGGCGGTTTTGTCACCTCGGCCGGGCCGGAATGCACCACTTCGGTTGCCATTCCGATCCCGGTCCTTGATGATGCCATCCTCCGGAACCTGCGGGTAACCAATAACCAGATCCCGCTGCCGGTTGCCGATGTGCGGGACCGGGTCCCGTTTGCATCCGCCACCTACGCGGATGTCTGGGACGGGACCGATCCGGTCATCTCCTTCTCCCGCGAGTCCTGCCTGCAGTGCGATCCCTGTGCCGCACAGGCAGCCTGCCCGGCCGGGGCGATTGAACCCGTGCAGGGAATCAATCCAGCCCGGTGCGTGAACTGCGGCACCTGCGTCCAAACCTGTGCCGGCAACGCGTGCACCGGAACTACCGGGGCCCTCATGTTCGATGGCCGGCGCGTCCCCATCATCCTGCGGCAGTCCGACCGGGCCCGGGCCCTGCAGCTCTGCGAGGATCTCAAAAACCAAATCCTTGACGGGCGGTTCGTGCTTATCGAAAAGACGGAGGACCTGCTATGACACCCCCGCTCAAGTACCGGCTCCGGTGCGTACAGGGTGGCGAAGAGGTACCGGAGCAGTACACAACTACGTGCCCGGGTGGCCATGCATCGCTCCTTCGTACTGAATATGCCAAAACCCGGCTCTCCGTACGGAAGCTTCCGGGTATCTTCCGGTTCTGTGACTGGCTGCCCATCCACCGGATCCTCCCCATTGAGGCAGGCCCGGTCTGTTTCCGGAGCCAGCCCCTCTCGCGGGAGCTGGGCCTTCCCCATCTCTATCTGGATTTCAATGGGTACTGGCCGGAGCGGAAGGGGACGATCACGACCTGCTCGTTCAAGGAACTTGAGGCCCTCCCGACGGTCATCCGGATGCAGGAGCAGCGGCCTGCAACCCTTGTCATTGCCTCGGCGGGAAATACCGGTCGTGCGTTCCTCCAGACCTCGGCCCTGACCGGGATCCCGGTTATTGTTGTGGTGCCGGAACGTTCCCTTGCCCGTCTCTGGACAACCGCGCCGGCCGACAATGCGTGCGTCATCACGGTCAAAGGCGATTATACCGATGCGATCCGGTTCAGCCGGGAAATCTCCTCGCTCCCGCAGTTCCTGGAAGAAGGCGGGGCAAAGAATGTTGCGCGCCGGGACGGGATGGGAACCGTCATGCTTGACGGCGCAACCACGATCGGCCGGATGCCGGACTACTACTTCCAGGCCATCGGCAGCGGGACCGGCGGGATTGCCGCATGGGAAGCGGCGATGCGTCTTATGGGTGACGGGCGGTTTGGTACCCGGCTTCCGGAGCTCCACCTCAGCCAGAACCTGCCCTTTGTCCCGATGGTCTCGGCATGGAATGCCGGCCGGCGCACGTTCATTCCGGAGACTGATATGCCGGATGCGAAAGAAGCGATTGCACAGGTGTACTCCGATGTCCTGACCAACCGCGAACCCCCGTACTCCATTGTCGGCGGGGTTTTCGATGCAATGACGGCAAGCAAAGGCCGGATGTACGCAGTATCCAACGAAGAGGCGCAGGAAGCCGGAGATCTCTTCCTGGAATGCGAAGGCATTGACCTGGATCCGGCCGCGGCAGTCTGCCTTGCATCACTTGACAAGGCGTGCGAGTCCGGCGCAATTGACCGGAAGAAGACGGTGCTCCTGAACCTCACGGGCGGCGGATACACCCGGGTCCGCGAGGATCATGAACTGATCCCGGTCCGGGCCTCGTTCACGGTTCCGGCCGGCGCATCCATTGATGCAATCAGGAAGGAATTACTGGAGAAGGTGTCGTCCCATGCATGAAGATCGCGTGATTCAGATTCTCAAGGATGAGGGGATCAGCCTCGTTGCTGCGATCCCGTGCGACAAGACAAAAGACCTGCACTTCCTGCTCCCGCAGCAGTTCCGGCACATCGGCCTGACCCGCGAGGAGGACGGTGTCGGCGTCTGTGCGGGTGCGTTCCTTGCCGGTGAGCGGCCGCTTCTTGCCATGCAGAGTTCGGGTCTTGGCAACATGCTCAACGCGATCATGTCCCTGACCCGCACGTATGATCTTCCTCTCCCTATCTTTGCAAGCTGGCGGGGCGTGGAGAACGAGACGATCGCGGCACAAATCCCGTTCAACACCGCGATCCCGGGAATCCTTGAAGCCACCGGGATCCCGTACACGATCATCCGGGACAACAGCGAATTTTCCGCCATCGCAACCGTGATCCGCGATGCGTATGCAAACCATCGGCCGCATGTTGCGCTTGTCCTGCCCGGCTCCTGGGAAGGCCCGGAGTCCTGCTGGAAGGCCGGCCCGCTTCCCCCGCGGAAACGGGCAGTGGATTTCCGGTACCAGCGCGAGATCCCCGAGCCGGAAATGGCGCGGAACGACGCGATCCGGATTATCGCCCGCCATCTTGACCGGCAGGCGGTTGTCTCCAACATCGGGGTCCCCAGTAAGGAACTCTACGCAGCACACGACCGGTCGCTGAACTTCTACATGCTGGGCAGTTACACGCAGGCATCACCTATCGGCCTCGGGCTTGCCTCCGGCACCTCGCGGGACGTGTGGGTCATCGATGGCGACGGCAGTATCCTCGGGACATCGATCCTGCCGGTCATTGGCGCAGAACAGCCGGAGAACCTCACCATCTTCTGCCTCGACAACGGGGCGTTTGGCAGCACCGGCAACCAGCTCACACCCGCGTACGCGGGAACGGATGTTGAGCTGCTCGCGGTAGCCGCCGGGTTCCGGTTCACGGCAAAAGCCGGGACCGCAGGTGCGCTGGAGCAGGTCATTGCCGGTCTTGGCAAAGGTCCGAACTTCGTGCACGTGATCTTAAAGCCGGGCAATGCGGATGTGAAGAACATACCACTCACCCCGCACCAGATCCGGGACCGGTTTGTGGGTGCGATCCGGTAAAAACCGGTACACCCTGCACGAAACTCAAATACCTTTTGAAAATAATTACACGCACTGCCCCAGCGTGCACTTCTGGCCCGCGGAGCATGCGTTCCCGCATGCCCCGCAGTTGCTGCCATCGGACCGGAGGTTGACCTCGCACCCGTCCGCGGTTACTTTGTTGCAGTCCCCGAAATTCGGTTTACACTGCGAGATGTAACAGGTCCCCTGCGAGCAGAGACCTCCCAGCGAGTTGGCCGGGTACTCCGGGCACACGGTTCCGC
>JAAZNH010000065.1 GCA_012798365.1 Methanomicrobiales archaeon
AACCCCTATGACATGGTCGGCAAACTCTTTGCCAACAACCTCGAGGCCTGCATCCTCCTCTTCCTGGGCGGGGCATCGTTTGGCATCCTCACGATTTTCATCATGAGCCTCAACGGCATTGTCATTGGCGCGATCATGGAAATCATCAGTAAAGACCATTCGGCCCTCTTTGTCGCTGCCGCCCTCGTGCCGCATGGTATCTTCGAGATCCCGGCCTTCATCATCTCGGGAGCTCTGGGGATCCTTCTTGCGCAGTCGCTCATCGCTGAATGGTATGGCAGCGGGGACACGGCTGTTGCCGCACAGGCCTATGCAAAGCTGTTTCTTGTCATTGTCCTGCCCCTTGTCGCTACTGCAGCAGTTGTCGAGTCATTTATTACGCCCGTCGTCATACATTTAGTAGCTTAAGAAGGGTTACTGCAATGGATGAGGACACCGGCGTTCTTCCGCCCAAATCAGATTTTTCCGGATGGTTTAATGACATTCTCTGGCGTGCCGAGATCATGGACGTCCGCTACCCGGTCAAGGGGCTCTATGTCTGGTACCCGTACGGGTTTGCAATCCGCAAGTTCGTGTACAACCGGCTCCGCGAACTCCTTGACCGCGACCACGAGGAGACGCTGTTTCCGCTCCTCATCCCCGAACAGGAGTTCATGAAGGAAGCCGAGCACATCAAGGGCTTTGAGGACGAGGTCTACTGGGTCACCCATGGCGGCACAACACCGCTGGATGTCAAACTCGCGCTGCGCCCCACGAGCGAAACCGCCATCTACCCGATGTACGCGCTCTGGCTCCGGTCACATGCAGACCTGCCGATGAAGTATTACCAGATCGTCAACACGTTCCGGTGCGAGACAAAACAGACCCGGCCGCTCATTCGCCTGCGCGAGATCACCTCGTTCATGGAGTCCCACACGGTGCATGCCACGTGGGCTGAGGCCGAGACGCAGGTGGAGTACGAGCTTGCGCTGACAAAAGAGTTCTACGACACCTTCTGCATCCCTATCACGATCTCAAAGCGCCCGGACTGGGACAAGTTCCCGGGTGCTGACTACACGATCGCCGTTGACGCCATCATGCCCAATGGCAAGACCCTCCAGATCGGGACCGTGCACCACCTCGGCACGCACTTCAGCAAGACCTTTGGTATCACCTACGAGGACAAGGAAGGCGCCCAGCAACTCGCACACCAGACCTGCTACGGTATCTCGGAGAGGTCCATTGCCGCGCTCATCAGCATGCACGGCGATGACAAGGGCCTCATTCTCCCGCCGGCAGCTGCCCCCGTCCAGGCAGTCATCGTCCCGATCACGATCGGCAAGCGGCACGATGATGTGCTTGCAGCAGCCAGGAAACTCGAAGCGGACCTCAAAGCAGCCGGGTTCCGCGTGAAGATGGACACCCGCGACATGCGGCCCGGTGCCAAGTATTACTGGTGGGAGCTCCGCGGTGTCCCGCTCCGGCTTGAACTCGGGCCCCGTGATCTCGATGGCGGAAAGGTCATGGCCGTCAAGAGGACCGGCGAAAAGATCTCCCTTGACCTTGCCACCATCACGGATGGGATGACCCGCGTCCTGGGCGAGATCACGGCTGCCATCCGGGCAAAGGCGGATGACCACACGAAGTCCCACCTGGTCAGCGCAGAATCCATGGATGCCCTCAACACCGCGCTCAACGACGGAAAAGTGGCTGTGATCCACTGGTGCCGGGAGCGCGGATGCGGGGATGTTATCGAGGAAAAAGCGAACTCAAGCATCCTCGGAACCGAAGTCCGGTCGCCGTATGTCACAGACGGGGACGGCAAATGTATTGTCTGCGGCAAACCGGGGAAGGCAACCCTGGTCGGCCGGACCTACTAAAAACGTTTTTTATTTCAGGTACATCCGTTCAAGAAGGCTTTTGCCGGTCGTTGTTTTTACTATCTTCTCCCCGAGCGATTCAACAGCATCCCGTTTCATCTCATCCTCATAGATATTCACCAGAAGATCGGCTTCAACCACGATCTGGAAGTCGAGGCCGTCGATTTTTGGGTAGGTGTGGTGATTGCCGATGATGAAACAGACACGTTCAATGATGTCAGCAGAAATGTCCATGTCCGTAAGGATCTTCCGGGCGATGGGCGGCCCTTCGATCTGCTGGTGGGTTCCGGATGAGGAATTGTACTTCCGTTCTGCTTCGGGAATGCCGATATCATGGAGGAGCGCGGTAACCCCGATAATTTCGCGGGCCCGGAGGTTCTCTTCCTCGCGGCAGGCGATCAGCATGGCGAATGCATGGACTTTAAGGGCGTGGTTGATCCGCCGGACATCGTTTCCAAAACAGGAGATCATCGCATCCATTACCCGGTTCTGCATGCCCGGATATTTGCGTGCCACATAAGAAGATCTTTCGCATCCGGCTGCTGCCACCCTTTTAAACCCGCAGGGAAAATACTTTTTACGGAAATACTGCCATGGCGGATGAAATCCCTGAAGATCTGGAAGAATTCACCTCCCCGCACCTTCCCGAGCGATACCACCAGACGGTGAGGGCAAAACGGCAGCGCCGCCTGAAAAAACAGGCTGTCATCGTCATCGTTGCGCTCGTGGTAATGGCGCTGATGTTCCTTGTCCTGAACTGGGCGGCCGGCGGCCTCTTCTCCAGCATCCCTTCATTCACCGGTGCCCCCCACACACCGGGCGCAACCACCCTTCATGCGGGGGTTACGACACCGGTTACCCCAAATACAACGAACGCCTCCGCTTTTGTCACCCGGGGCCCGGGCCTTGCCGGACAGTTGCCCGCGGGTGCGGTATCGCTGGAAACCGCACTCTCCCAGGCCCGTAGCGATTACCCGGAGCCGGAGTTCGCGATCACCCGTGCAGACTTCTCAACCGAAAACAGCCGCCCGGTCTTTGTCTTCACCATCCATTCTACGGTTGATGAAACCATACCGGATGCTATGGTATTCTTCGATGCCATGACCGGGCTTCCCTATTCCTTGGGGGAGGAGAAGGCAAAAATTGCCCGGACCACCGCCCGGCAGGTTGCTCTGGTGGCATTCCCGGCCCTTCATCCGGACCGCACCCTGCTGGCATTTTCAACGGACTCTTATAACGGGAACGTATGGGACTTCACCCACTACAAAGGCGGGAGGATAGTGGCAGCAGGATCCTTTGACGCTGATACCGGGGAACAGCGTTCGTTCTTCCGCTATCCGGACCCGGAAGGCCGGCCGCCCTCCCCGGTGCTGGATGCAGCCCGGGCACAGGCAGCTGCAGAACGGTACATCATCGACCATAATGGCGGCCAGCTGCCGCTGAACATGAGCCGGGTACGGTACACCCCGGCCACTGCAGCGGAGGGAACCGTTGCCGGACAGTATACGTTCACGTTCGAGCGGACCTACCAGGACTTCCTGGCCGACGTGGACGGGTTTGAGGTTACGGTCGATGCCGTAACCGGGGATATCAACGGGTACACGAGCCGGTGGACAACACCGGACCACGCATTCTCCGCTGCCTATCAGCCGGATGTTATCCGGCGGGAGGCGACCTTCATTGTCATGCAGAAGGCGCAGGAAGTCTTCCCGGGCGATGCTTCCGGCCTGCGGATCATCTCGGCCGAGCTCCGGTGGAAGAACCGGGTGCCGTACGGCACCGTTCCCCGCCCGGGGACAATCCCGCTTGCCTGGAAGGTGGTCTTCGATGACGACTTCATCCGGGGAAACACAACCACACAGCCGGCTGTAGCGTGGCTGGACATCCATTCCGGGGACTTCATTGCCCTTGACTATCAGCACTGATTTTTTTATCACTGTTTTTTTGCCGGATCTCGTCAGAGGAGAAACAGCCCGGCAAGGAATGAGGTTACGTTC
>JAAZNH010000066.1 GCA_012798365.1 Methanomicrobiales archaeon
ACGCCCCGGTTTTTCCTGTCTGCTGCATCTGTGATTTTTATATCCACGGGAGATCCATCCAGTACCATAAAGGCCTGATCCCAATGACACATGAAGAAGACAGGATACTACCGGTAACCCGGGGAATGGTCCAGTGCCTTCCAGAGAAAAAAGAGCCGGTGGAAAACTGCAGTTTCTGCATCCACTGCCGTGAATTTAACGTCGGGAACCGGTTTGTCAAGTCCCCGTCCCTTGCGTACTGCACGAAATGCCGGATAACCGAACGTGTTGACCTCACAAAAGCACAAGCCGTGAGATGCGCCGACCACCAGGGCGGGGGATTTCACAGCATAACAAATCTCATCAGCTGACGTTCACTCAAGGACAAGGGATTCAACGGTATCCATGTCAACATGCTTCTCGAAGAGATCGGCCAGTGCATCATAAGGGTCGGCGCTGGACGAGGAGATCGGAGTATACGGCAGCCCTTTCCTGCCATACAGGAAGGAGAGGAGTGCATTAGCTGCAGTGCAATTCTGGAAGAGCCCGTGCATATAGGTCCCGAAAACCAGACCATCGCTGCTGACCCTGCCGTCACCATCGAATGCCTCCGGGTCCGCCCCGGGTTCGGTAACTCCCATGTGGATCTCGTACCCGGTTACCGGGCCCATTGCCGAAAGGATCGGACCTGCCGGGCGCGGGGTACGGGTAACCTGCATGGTCTTTTTATCATACGAACGGAACAGGGTGGTGCAATCAAGGAGACCAAGACCCTCGTAAGTCCCGGCTGCAGACGACTCAAATCCATCATCCACCAGGCGTTTCCCCAGCATCTGGTACCCCCCGCAGATACCGATAACCGGGATGCCGCGTTCCCGTGCACGGAGGATCTCCCGGTCGGTGCCGGATGTCCGAAGCGCCTGTAAATCATCGATCGTGTTCTTGGTACCCGGGATAATCACGCAGTCATACCCGTCAAGCGGGGAGCCTAAAGAAACATAATCCACCGATGCATGCTGTTCAAGTAGTTCAAAATCGGTAAAATTGGATATCCGGGTAAGCCGTATCACGGCGATCCTGACAGAAGCAGTATGGTTTTTCTTGTCGCCAATCGAGAGTGAGTCCTCGCTTGGCAGCGGGAGATCAAAATACGGGACAACCCCAAGGACCGGAACGCCGCAGAGCTCTTCTATCTTCTTCACGCCCGGATCAAAGATTGTTGGGTCACCCCGGAACTTGTTGATGATGATACCCCGCACAAGAGGGCGTATGGCCGGGGGAAGGAGCTGGATTGTCCCGTACACCTGCGCAAAGACTCCGCCGCGCTCGATATCGGCAACAAGGATCAGGGGGATTTTCAGCTGTTCTGCAAGGAGAGTATTGGCAATGTCCCGGTCGTACAGGTTCAGCTCCGCAGCCCCCCCTGCCCCTTCAACCACAACCTGGCCATACTGTTCTTTGAGCCGGTGGTAGGAACCCAGTGCTTCAGAAAGAAGGGCCGGGGTCTCCAGGTAATACTCGGTAATCCGGACATCCTTGTAGGGGCGGCCATGGAGTACAACCTGGGAGACGCAGTCCCCTTTTGGCTTGAGGAGAATCGGGTTCATGTCAGTATGCGGGGGGATCTTTGCACCAAAAGCCTGCATCGCCTGGGCCATCCCGATCTCTCCTCCTTCCCGGGTAACATACGAGTTCAGGCTCATATTCTGGGACTTGAACGGGGCTACGGGTATCCCGCGGCGGACCAGGCACCGGCACAGGGCAGCAACAGTCACACTCTTTCCAACATGGGAGGAGGTCCCGACCACGAACAGCGACATATTCCGGGTACTAGGTTCCAATCCGGATCATAATAACCGATGCTTTTTGCCCCACGACCCCCATCCGGGTTTGGCTATGATTGAAAAAAACGCCAGTTTTTGACGGTTTTTTCCAGATTTTTGGCAGAAATAACCCCGGCAATGCCAAGTAATAAATAAAGAGAAACGTAAAAATACATGTAATGATTGGTGGGATTTGCCCGACGTGTGGTCTACCTAAAGAACTGTGTATATGTGAGGAGGTAGCAAAGGAACAGCAGAGGATCAATGTCAAAGTCAACAAGCGCCGGTACGGAAAAGAAGTGACCGTTATCGAAGGCCTTGATCCAACGGACATCGATCTTGAAGACCTCTCAAAATACATGAAAGGAAAACTCGCCTGTGGCGGGACTGTCAAGGGCAACTCGATTGAGCTGCAGGGCAACCACCGTGACCGTGTCAAGGAACTGTTATCCCTCAAAGGATACAGTACGGAAAATATTTCTTAACCTTTTTTTTAACGCTTCAGCCCGCCTTCAATTATACAACTGAATAAGCGGAGATCCCATGGGCAGGTACCGTGGAAGAAGCCGGCCCTGGCCCGAACCGTGATGATCTGTTCCGGCTCGATCCGGAACTGCCAGACCCTGCCTTGAAAATGGTAATCGCGATCACGATCGTGATTCGAAGAAACCCGGCGGTTTCTTCTTCTGTTTCAAGCCTGATGACTTTCGACATTCTGATGACCTGTCAGATGCAAAAACCGGTCCGGATTGATCAGACGTTGATTCTCCTTTTTCATTCAAACCCTGATTAAAATTTTTTAAGCAGGCTTTGATTATAATTTTTTAAGCAGACTTTGCTTGAGAAATTCCAATCGCGATCACGATCGCGATCGAAAAATTGATCCGGATCGATCAGACTTTGATTTTCCTTTTTCATTCAAACCCTGATTCAAAATTTTCAGGCAGACCCTGATGAAAAATTTTTGAGCAGACTTTGATGGAAAATCCGGTAGCGGGAGTGAGGTCTCGTCGTGAGGTTCAGTCTTGTGCTGCTGAGGATCAGCTTCCCTTTTCGCAGGCAGACCCTGATTATTTTTTTTAAACAAGGTTTGAATGAAAATTTTTGGGCAGACTTTGATTTTGAAATTTTAAACGCGATCCTGATCGCGATCGAAAAATTGATCCGGATCGATCGAGTTGTGATTGTTATTTTTCATTCAAACCCTGATTGAAATTTTTTAAGCAACCTTTGATTATAATTTTTCAGGCAGACTTTGATTGAAATTTTTTAAGCAACCTTTGATTATAATTTTTCAGGCAGACTTTGATTGAAATTTTTTTAGGCAACCTTTGATTATAATTTTTCAGGCAGACTTTGATTGAAATTTTTTAGGCAACCTTTGATTATAATTTTTCAGGCAGACTTTGATTGAAATTTCTATCGCGATCAGGATCGCGATCCAGAAAGCTATCCGGATCGATCAATCCTTGATAAAAAAATGCTCATAACAGATCCGGG
This sequence comes from Methanomicrobiales archaeon, assembly GCA_012798365.1. Lineage (GTDB taxonomy): Archaea > Halobacteriota > Methanomicrobia > Methanomicrobiales > Methanospirillaceae > Methanoregula. The sequence goes on from JAAZNH010000066.1 coordinate 3,303, forward strand.
ACCAGGGGTGATGTCACATCCAGCGATCCCACTCCCCCTACGCCCGTAGCGGCACCGGCCGGCTGCCATACCCCTGGCAGGGATGTTGTCGGACGATCTCGATCAATATGGCGGAGCCTGAATAGTGACCATTTTTTTGCATAAAGGAGGAGTATTCCGGCAATCCGGCACCTGCGCACCTTCAATACTTCCGGGCCGTTTTCCCTTTTCCGGCAATTCCCCGATCGCATCCACGAAGACATTGTGCGATAATTGTGCCATACTACAACGCTGTTTTACGCCAGCGGATACCACAAGAAATCAAAAAAAAAGGTTTTCAGATAAAGAACCGGAACGTAATCCATGCGATAAGGAGCATCAGGGCGGAGTACTTCAGGCCCGCAACGAAGCGTCCTTCACCCATCTGGCCGGCAACCATTCCCGAGAATAATCCCTGGAGCATTGCTGCATGGGAGAAGAGGCGCTTGTAGATGAAAATATCAATATTGCCCATGAAGCTGGCAGCCTGCGTCCCCGATGAAGCCGCAGCAGCGCCGGCAGTTGCCATGGTTGAAAGGAACGAGGAAACAAGGATCGCAATAACAAAGAGGAACACGGCAAACGAGACCAGCACGATGATAACATAGATCAGCATGTTGTTGGCCCGCTCAGTCTGGAGGTTGACCACCTCAAACGTGTCTTTTGCTGCGGCCCGAAGGACTTCACTCACATCGCCGCCGGCCCTGCTTGCCTTTGCAATAAGGTCGACACTCCGGTCGGCAAGTTTTGTGCCGAGCCCCTGGCCGAAACGGTAGAGTGCGTCAACGAAATTGACACCCCACGACATCTCGTTGTCCAGTTTCTTGATATGCGGGGTCAGGGTACCGTATTCCGCGCCGGCAACCAGGTGAACCGCAGTCGGCAGGGTCATACCGGAATCATTCATGCCGGCAAGGTCACGGAAGAAGTTTGGCAGGGCGTTCTCCAGGTTCTTGACCCGGATCTGCTCCTTAAGATCGAGAACCGCCACGGGCACAATACAGATAAGAACCGCAAAGACCGCAAAATCATCAACCGATGTAGTCTCGAAGAGCACTTTCATCCCGTAATTCTGTATCATGTAGATGAAACCGACAACAAAGACAAGAATCCCCAGTGGGAGACAGACAATGAGGATGTTTTCCGGCCGCTCGGTCAGCACCTTGAACGGGTGCTTCATGAACCGGCCAATTCCCTCCCGGCTCTGCCGCTCGTGCTCGAGTTTGGCCGTGATCTCGTTGATCTCCGATTCCATGGTGGCGAGATCGGCACTCTTTGCCTGCCCGGGCGAATTCTCACCCTTGTTGAACAGGTTATTGGTAATATCCTTAAATCCCATTTCAGGACTCCGGTGTCATGGAACTGATCATGATCACAAATGCTGCACTGCCCAGGGGAATCATAATGTAGACGATCGCATACAGGAACATCGGCTTGTTGTCTCCCGAAAGCACCGACATGATGGACTGCAGGATGATAAGGAACAGCGTACCGGCAACCATTGCCGTTACATAGGATTCTGCAATAAGGGCCAGCATGTCGAGGAACTGTTTCTGGGTCTGGCGGTTCTCAAGGGCATACTGGTCGGCCTTGGTCCGGAAATATTCTGTCAGGTTACCGCCGGAAGAGATACTCGCCATTGCCCCCTGCAGGAACTCTTTCATCCGTTTACTGGGAGTGCTTGCTGATACCAGCCGCAACGCATCGATGAGATCGCGGCCGAAGATATCAATCTCCCGCGCGATGTACCTCGCTTCAACAGCGCTCTCGCCATAGATCGGGCTGTCGCCCAGCAGGCGGAATACCTCCGCGGGGGTGATGCCTGCTGTTGACATCGAGGTAACATAGTTGATGGCATACGGCAGGGTGGCATCGATGTTCCGGCGCCGGTTCCCGGCTTCAACGCTCGGGTACATAATGAAGATGGCATAGGTGATACCACCAAAAACCAGAAGCGAGAAGATCGTGATTGCAACAGTACCGATGATCAGGCTGTGGGGTGCCAGAGTTGCAAGAGGCCCGGGCACTGCGCCCTTATACTTGATCAGGGTCGGCAGTTTGAGCATCCATGAGATTGCCCCAAGAAAAACTGCCGCACAAAGCCCGACGATAATCGAGCTGACAAATGCGGTAGAGAGGTAAACTTCGAACGGTGTTTTAAACCGTGCAGAGATGAGATCGTTTCTCAGCTGGGAATAATCTTCCCGCTTGGCTTTCATCCGTGAGCCAAGAAGGTTGAAACAGAACCGTTCAAAACTATTCATACAGATCCTTCCTCACTTTCTCGAGCACAACTTCGGGGTCACGGTGGTAGGAGATGAGAACTTTTGATACATCCTTGTAATGGCGGATCTTCTTGATCCTCATCCATTCAAGCACTTCCTGCCGGCGCTTGAGCTCTTCACGCATACGCGCCTCATTCCAGCCCTTGGCTTCCATGATCTCCTCGAGGACATACGATTTGCCGGAATAGGAGTGTTCATCGGTTGCCGACCGCCACTTGAAAACTTCATTCGTGATCAGTTCGTTGGTTCTTGGATCAATATCCAGGACTTCAACAATCTGCTTGTTGCGCCTGATACGCTTGCCACCGACCCGTGCCTGCACCTGGATGCAGATGAAATCCAGTGCCGAGAGCATGTTACGGGGCACATCCATGGGCGGGTTCTCGATACGGTGGACAACCGATGCAACCGAGTCCGCGTGGGTTGTTGAATACGTCACGTGGCCCGTGCTCATTGCCTGGAAGAGGGTCTGGCATTCCTTACCACGGACCTCACCCACAATCATGTATTCAGGACGCTGACGCATTGCTGCACGCAGGAGTTCATACATGTTGATCTCACCACGCCCGGCGGTATCGAACGAGTCTCGTGTGACACTCGGGATCCAGTTCGGGTGCGGGAGTTTCACTTCACGGGTATCTTCAAGCGATACGATCTTGGCCATCGGGGGGATGAACAACGAGATGGCGTTTAACGCCGTGGTCTTACCGGATGCAGTCCCGCCGGCAAAGATTGACGACTTTCCGTTCTCGACAGCAAGCCAGATATAAGCAATCGCAAGCGGCGAGAAGGTATGCCACTCGATGAGATCCGTTGGCGTGATCGGCTCATCCTTGAACTTACGGATGGTGAAGGTGGAGCCATGCGCCGTGACTTCGGTCCCGAGGGTCATCTGGATACGGGAGCCGTCCTGCATGGTCGCATCGAGAATCGGTTCGGCAATGGAGATGTACTTGCCGGCCCGCTGCGCAAGTTTTGTGACATACGAGTCAAGCTCTTCAGCAGAGTGGTATGCCACGGTGGATTTCATCGATTCATAACTGGAATGGAAGGCAAAGATCGGGGTATTGACACCATCGCACGAAATATCCTCGATATACTTGTCATGCATGATGGGGTCGATGAGGCCGTCTCCGAGGAAGTCCTTGTGCATATTGTAATGGATCTTCTCGGTCTGTACAGGTGTCAGCTTGATGCCGTAATCATGGATAATATCCTCAGTCGCAAACCGGAGTTTCTTGCGGGCTTCTTCCTTGGAAATATCCTTGGTATTGATATCCAGAGTCTCGAAAAGACGTTCCTTGAGCTCCTTTAAAAGATCTTTTTCCGGATCCGTTAGTTCGGGTTCGAGAATATAATACGTGTATTCGTGGGTTGAGTGGTCATATGTGATCCGTATGTAAGCGTACTGTTCATTGACCGGGTACATCTCCATCTCTTCCACGCCGGCTTTGGGATGGAACGTGAGGTCAACGAGCGGGCCGTGCTTCTTGGGATCATACTCTTCCTGCTCGGAGCGGATTGCCTTGAAAAGATTGGAGAGACTGAATCCCTTTTTGGGTTCGGGCCTGAGTTTACTCTTGTCCGGTACGATCTCCTCTTCAATATCCAGGTCTTTGAAACCCGCGGTGGAGAATTCCTTTTTCCAGATCTCGGCAAATTCCTGGGGAAGGGCGCTGCTGCCGGTACTTTCAAAGGCATTGATGCGGCCGTGGAGTTTGAGTTCCTCGATCTGGAAGGTCGCACCCTTGGGGAGGATGAGCCCGGAAAGATCGGAGATCTGGTCTACCGTGATGATCTTCTCATCCGCTTCCGTTTCACGGCCGGTCGTGACCGGCTCTTCGGCAGCAAGCTGAACCTTTTTGGTTATCTTTCCTTTCCGGAGCGCTGCGCGGGGATCATCATCAATGATTTCGACTATCTCCTCCTTTGCAGGGGGTGGCCGGGCAGCCGGTTCTGGTTCGGGAGGCAGCTCATTTACCGGTGGCCGTGATACCGGGGAGGCTTCTTCGTATGCCGGTGCAGAAGCGGCCACAACGGGAGATGCAGGCGCAGGTTCATCGGCAGGCGGTTTTGGTGCAGCCGGGGTTTTGCCCATGGTTGAGAGGAGTTTTCCTAACGTCTCTCGCACATCTTTTCCACCGACATCTGCCTTCTGGCCGCCGGCAGGCTCCACCGGTTCCGGGGCCGGCGCAGGTGCCGGGGCATCCTCAAGCAGGTCATCCAGGTCCCCGACTGCGGGTTCAGGTTCCACAACAGGCTGCGGTTTCCGGACGGGCGCCGGCACTGGAGCCGGTTCTGATTTATTTGGCATGCCCAGTTTTTTCATCAGGGCGGAGAAGTCCCCGCCGCTCCCGGGGTCCGGGATCGCTGACGGGGATGGTTGCGCAACCACCGGGGGTTTTTTCTCGCTTCCGGCATCCGGCGGGGGACTTGCTTTTTTCTTTGCCCCGCCGATCATATTCATCAGTGAGTTAACATCATCAAGAGAATCATCGTCGTCCTTACTCATACCAGACCTCCCCCCGAACTCAATACTCCCGTCTCCATCATGTGGGGGACCATGGAATTCTACTATATCCAAATGATAATTTTATCTTCGAGTATATCTACCCTCTGGAATTAACCGGGCGGATTTGAGCGTTGCAAATGCTGATCCTGTTGAATATTACAGCATTCCGGGGGAATGTTCCGCCGTTATTCCCCGCCAATTTCCTGCTGGATGCTTTTCAGCACAACCCGGATAAGCCCGAGCTGGGCATCGGCCCGGGTATAAATACAGAGATGGAGATCGCCGCACGGCGCAATAATCAGTTTATTCTGCGGGGTTTCCAGGATCAGCTGGTCCAGCCGGCCGATAGCCATCTCCTGGGCTATCTTTGATCCGGCCCGGGCAAAGTCCTCTGCGGATGCAGCAACATGCTCAAAATCTGCGTCCCCCAGGGACTGGACCGGGAACCCTTCGAAAAATGCAGAAACGGCAAGCACGCCCGGCTGGCTCATGATCTTGCGGAGCTTGGTGGTATCCAGAAGCTGGGGGCCACCGGCAACCGGGCTCTCACGGGCATTCGGGGCAACCGGGGCGGTATCACTGATGAGAAGGTGTTCATCCTGGGAGATTTTCAGGGCCTGCGAGAACTCTTCCGGATTATAAGAATGGAGGCTGAAGGTCTGCGGGGAGTCGCTGTCACCGGAGTCGAGCGTCATGTGCGAGAGAGCACCCTTACCATTGAACTCCTCATCGCCACAACGGAAATAGGCTGCAATGAGACGACCCTTGTCCGTCAGGATAAAACCATGACCGGACCCCGTGGTGATCTCTATTGCACCGCAAAATGCCATCATATCCTGGATGAATCCTTCATCCTGGGGATTGGAGATGGTTCCTCCATCAGTTCCCGCTGGAAATTTCATAAAATAAGTATAGATCAGAGAGCAGCAACAATGCGTTCCTTGTTCTTCTTCAGTTCATAGCGGATCCTGCCGACATTTGCAGTCGTATCAGCAACAATTGCGATTAGTTCATCCGCAGAAAGGGGAGAGAGGATAATCGGACCCTTTTCCAGTTCGACAAGCATCTGGGAGAGTTCCCCTTTTCCAAGGGTATTACCCATAGCTTCCGAAGTACCAAGGCCGGTCGATGCCATGGCACCCAGGGCTTCAATATCGACTTTGCCGGAAACGGCACTCTCAATAACGAAACCGTCCCTGCCCACGACGACTGCCGCTGATACCCCTTCCACCTTTAGAAACTCCTCAAGTAATGGTTTCAGCATATGTGCACCACTTAATAAATGTATCTTCTGACTCTTTTTCTATTAAAATGTTGGTCTTTGTTCCTGAAAACACTGGCAATTTCTGCGTTTTTGTGCGAAAAACACGACCGACACCACGGATTTTCTCCGCTACCGGGAGAAATTATATTTATGCTTTTGTTTTTTATTCTGCTCCGGCCGCGGGAGCGCATATTCGTCGGATTAGATGAAAAAGAAACTATATACCAGAATGCAGCCAAAGTACTGCTGATGCAATTACCGAGGGGCACGTTTCGCGAGATCAGGAAAGGCGAGACCATTGAAAATCTCATTGGAGAGCTCGAGCGGTTAAAATTTTCCGGGATCTGCAGTATCTCATCCAGCGCAGGTACCGGTACCCTTGTTTACAAGTCCGGGAAATGTATCCTGGTGAAATTCCTCGGCAAATCCGGCGACAGCGGCTGTGCCGAACTCCAGAAAAACCGGACCTGTGAAGTTGATGCAGCCCTCTCAACCCTTGATGATGCCCAGATCCAGCTTTCCCTCGAATTCAATAAGGCCTGCCGTCTTGTCAAGGCAGTAAAACCCCTGGATTCTGCCCCGGCCGCCCCTGCACCGGAACCGGTCCGGAAAGTTCCCCCGCCACCGGCAGCGCCCGCAGCTCCCCCGGCCCCTTCCGCCCCGTTAAAGGCCCCGCCAAAACCAGCCGCCGCATCATCCCTGTTCCACCGCCCGGCGGCTCCCCAGCCATCTGCTCAGCCGGAACAGAGACCTGAAAAGCCCGTGACTGCCCCCCAGCGTCCTGCGATGCCGGCACCCCCGGCGGCTCCCCAGCCCCGGGCAGCACAGCCACCTGCAGATACCGAATCGGATGCCGGATCGCAGCATGGAAGCAGTTTTGACAAGGACATCGACACGTTCGATACCATGGATCTTGACAATGTCACGGATAAGATCCGCAATGACTGCAAGACCATGATCAAGCAGCTCCATCTCGAACACCTGATGGAGCGCTGATCCCCCGTTTCAACC
>JAAZNH010000067.1 GCA_012798365.1 Methanomicrobiales archaeon
CAGAATCCGCCCTCCCCGGGATCTCCCATGACTGTATCCCCGCACCCGAAGAGGCAACCGGGGACCTGCCCCCGCCCGGCCAGTACTGCCATATCAGCATGGTAAAAAATCCGCTGGTCATCGACCGGATTGTCCATTACCTGACCGCTCCGGATCCATGATCATTCCAGAAGTGACCGGCAGCCGGGCCCGATACCCGAAGGGTCTTCCAGGGCCGGAACCGTTTGTGGTTGCGGGTTTTTAGCGGGCGAATCCGGTAAAATGGGGACAATAGTCACCTTTAAAGCACAAAATGTATAATATCCTATACAAAGGCCTGCCATGAAAAAGAATACGTATTACCTCCTGATCGGCTGCATTGCGCTTATTCTCCTTGCGATCTTCTGGTACTCGGTCGAGATTCACAATCCGCTGGTCATCATGAGCGCGTTCGTCATTTCAATTGTCGTTATCCATTTCCTGCGGGGAAAGGTGACGGACCTCATCGAGGATGAACGCAGCAGGAAAATTACCGAGCAGGCCACGGTCCGCACGTTTCAGGTCTTCTGTGTGACGCTCTGCGCTATCTCCATCGGCGCTGTCATGCAGCTTTTGTATGTGCCCACCCTTCCCCGGGAACTCCACACCACCAAGCCTCCGGAGGTTCTCGGGCCGCGGCTGATGGGATATTTCCAGCTGGCCCTGCTCTGCCTGATGATCTTCCTGTACGTGGGATTCCGGATATACTATGCCCGGAAATACGGCGAATGGGAGACCGATGAAGAATAAGATCAAGGTCTTCCGGGCAATGCACGATCTCACGCAGGAAGACCTTGCAGCAGCGATCGGTGTTACGCGCCAGACCATCCTTGCGATCGAGAAAGGCAAATATGTCCCGTCGCTGGACCTTGCGTTCAAAATATCCCGGTATTTCCAGGTCAATATCGAAGAGGTGTTCCAGTATGAGGAGCACGAGGTCAGGACCATCGATATTGACTAGCCTGCCCCGGGTCTTATCCGGGCCGGAGAATGCGGCTCTTACCGGCGCCCCCACAAGCGGCGGAAGGTCCCGGTGCCATTCTTTTTTGTAATATTTCACTGCCAAAAGAACATTTATAACTAACAAAATGTAAAATAAACATTACAATTTGGAATATGTTCTATTCCCGGGCCCGGTGTCGGTCCCGGCAGGACATACAGGATACCCCAAAAGGAGTGAGTATGAAGATCCCCTATCTGATCGCCAGCATGCTTGTACTGGCCTCATGCATATCGGCAGCAGGTGCTGCATCGCTGTCCGGAAATACTGTCACGGTGACCGATCCCCAGGCTGCCGCAGCCCTTGTTTATGTCTCCGGGTACGAGTGCAGCCCTGGTGTTTTTTATCCGGGTGAGTCAGGAACCTGCACGATCCGTGTCACCAATGCGGCCAATGCCTCTGTTGTGGTGACCCAGCCAAACCTGATTGAATCGCACGTAAAAGTCAACAACCGGGCTGACTTCTCCAGCACAACCACCCTCGGGCCGGGAGCCACCTCCGAGTATAATTTCCTTGTTACCGCTGATGGCAGTGACGGGACCTATTTCCCGCTCTTCACCATTTCCACCACCGTGTATGGAGCAAACGCAATCAACTCCCAGATAAAGTTCAGGATTGACTCAACCGATGTCCGGGCAAGCATTGCAAAACAGCCGGATACCTTCTCGGCATCCAAGAAAGACACGGTCAATGTCAGCGTTGTCAATCCCCGTGCCGGGGACATCAGCAACGTACTGATCGTACCGGAAGTGAACGGCGCGGATATTTCTCCGGAGGAGTTTTATGCCGGCACCTTAAAGGCCGGCTCCTCGGTCCAGGTGCCCTTCTCGATCACGCCGGATAAAGAAACAACCGTGAAATTCCATGTCACCTTCGATAACGGTGACAACCCGCATTCCGTGGATGCCACACTCCCGGTCACCCTTGGCGAGAATAAGGAAGGTGCCCAGATCATTGTCAATAATATCGAGAGTTCAGGTTCGGGCACTACCCTGACCCTCAAGGGGGATATCACGAACAACGGCCTCGTTGATGCAAAGTCGGTCCTGGTTACCGTGAAAAGCCCCGCGAAACCGGTCAACCCGAACCCGATGTATGCAATCGGCAACCTTGAACCGGATGACTTCTCCAGCTTTGAAGTGACCTACACGACCACCGCTCCGGGGACCGTGCCGCTCGTGGTCGAGTACAAGGATGAGCAGGGTAATGTCTTTGAGAAGACGTTCACCCTGAACCTCAACGACAACGGGGGCATTCCCGGTTCCGGCGCAATGCAGGGGGCACCCGGTGGTGCACCCGGAAGCGCCTCCTCACGGAGGGGCATGTTCGGCTCGTTCGGATCCGGCCTGAACCAGGTGCCGGTAACCGAGATCGTGATCATCCTCGTCGCCCTCGCCGCCCTCATTGTTGCATGGAGAAAGGGTCTTCTGAAACCGATCACGGACCGGTTCCGGAAGAAGACCGATGCCGACCCGATGCCGGATGAGTCCTGAACCGGTTCAGGCGGATCTCATGACAACGATCCCGGTAATCGAACTTACCGATGTAACCAAGATCTATCCCCTCCCTTCCGGTGATGTGCTGGCGCTCGACCACCTCTCCCTCCGGATCGATTCCGGGGAGTTCGTGGCAATCATGGGCCCGTCCGGGTCCGGCAAATCCACCCTCCTCAACCAGATCGGGGGGCTCGATGTCCCGACCACCGGGACCCTGAAGATCACCGGCAAAAACATCCGGAAGATGTCGGATACCGATCTCACCAACCTCCGGCTCAATGCCATCGGCTACATCTTCCAGAAGTTCAACCTCATCCCGCTCCTCTCCGCGTACGAGAATGTTGAGTACCCGTACATCCTCAAGCACCGGTGCAATGACAGCACCGGCCGGGTCAGCCGGCTCCTTGAGGATGTAGGCATCGACCGGCGCATGGCAAAGCACAAACCCGCGGAACTCTCCGGCGGCCAGCAGCAGCGTGTAGCAATAGCCCGGGCTCTTGTCAACGACCCGGCCATCCTTCTCTGCGATGAGCCGACCGGCAATCTTGACACAAAGACCGGGGGCCAGATTATGGATATGCTCACGGACCTGCACCAGCAGGGCCGGACGGTCATCATCGTCACGCATGATCCCCATGTCGGGGAACAGGCTGAGCGGGTCATCAGGATTAAGGACGGGAGGGTGGAGGAAGCATGACGAAGGATATTATCTTCCAGCTTTCGATGCGGAGCATCAGTCTCCATTTCCTCCGTTCCGTGCTCGCGGCACTTGGCATCGTCATTGGCGTAGTCGCCATCTCCTCGATGGGGATGATGGGTGCAAACATGACCATGTCGGTCACAGAAGAGCTCTCCGCTATGGCCAATGTCCTTGTCGTAAAACCGGGCGGAGGGGGAAGCGGTGGTATGATGGGGCCGCCCGGGGGGAGCAGTAGTTCAAGTGATGACGATTATATCAGCAAGGAACAGTACGAGGATATTGACCGGGCTGCCGGCAAGTACGGACTCGTGTATCCCCTTTACTCCGATAGTAAAACGATAACGGTTGGCGAGCAGGAGGGGAGGTCAACAATTTATGGCATGCGGGACGAGGATCTCGATACGGTGCTTACCGTCGAGGAAGGGGCACTTCCCAAGACATCGAGTTCTGTTGTTATTGGCCCCACCCTGGCAGAGCGGTATGGTCTTACTATCGGCAGCCGCATAACCATTGGTGATGAAGACAAGGACGATTCCGTCCAGAAAGTCCGGGTTGTCGGGATCCTTGAGGAGAAGGGTATGTCTATGGATCTCAACAGCGACAACGCTATCATCATGCCGGAGAAGGCCTATGTCGGCATCTTTGGCGGGGAAGGCGAATATGACCAGGTCAACGTCATCCTTAACGATATCGATGATGCAGACACGGCAACGGAAGCTATCGAGGACCAGCTGAACCGCAAGGAAGACGAAGTCCAGGTGCAGGACAGCAGCCGGATGATGGAGAGTATCACATCGACGGTTGGCACACTAACGACCTTTGTCATGGCAATCGCCGGCATCTCGCTTGTGGTTGCCGCAACATCGATCTTCAACGTGATGATGATGTCGGTAACCGAACGG
>JAAZNH010000068.1 GCA_012798365.1 Methanomicrobiales archaeon
AGCCGGTCCGCTCCTCACTCTCGGGGGTGCCATCTTCTGGAAACCTGCCGGCAGTACGGATCCCCCGGCGTTTCTCCTGCCAAAAAAAGATGCAGAGCGGGTCCTGCTCAGCACCGCGTTCTCGGCCTCTTCTCCAAATCAGTTCCACGAGATCCTGGTAGCGGAACCGGCCGCCGGGGACGGGGTGGAGCTGGCAGATCTCTTCCGCGACATCATCCGGCACAGGAAGGCTGCACGGAATGACTGCCCGCCGGTCATCAGCGGGGTCCTGTACGCCGGGATCCGCTATCCCGCCCTGCCCTCATCAGGAGCGGAGAAAACCCTGGCTGCCTGCGGTCTCTGCATCGATACCACGGCCGCGATGGCATCCCGTGACCGGGAAGCACTCGGGACAATCCTTTGCCAGGATGCCGGGGACAATCACGACACCGGTCTTTTCCTGTACCAGTACGGGCTGATCTTTGATTCACCCCCGGCATTTTCCACCCGGGATATCTCCCGGCTCGTTGCAGCAACCGTTGCCAAAGAGCCCTGCACGGACCTTGTCCGGCTCTCTCCCGCAACACGGATACACCGGGCGATCATCGGGATAAGTTACCTTTCAGGAATGGAAAATACCGAGCAGATGCCCATCTGGATCAACGGTGAGTGCCCCGGCTGGAACAAAACCTACGAGACCATCACCCGCTGGCTGCATCCCGGGTGTACCGACCTTGAGCTCGTTCCCCTGACCGGCGGGTATTCCGGCACGCTCGTCTTCCGGGTCAGCGCCCGGGACAGCCGGGGCCGGCTGACGATGCCGCTTGTCATGAAACTCGGGAGCTGGCCGCTGATCGAGGCCGAGATCCGCGGGTACACGGATCACGTGAAACGGTACATCCAGAACAATGCAACCCAGATCATCGAGACGGACCGCATCGGGGAATACGGGGGGATCCTGTACAATTTCGTCGGGATTGGAGGGGCGGAGAGCAGAATCTACTCGCTCGAGGACTATTACCTGTCCCATGCACCAGACGAGATCCTGCCGGTTTTTGACTCCCTCTTCAATGTCGTGCTGAAGGGTTGGTACGCGGAGCCGAAGAGAAAAGAGATCGCCCTGTACCAGGAATACAACCGGTTCTGGAAATATGAGCTGATCCGGGAATACGCCAGGACATGGTTTGGCGCAACACCGGACATGGAGGAGATCGACCTCCCCTTCGGCCTCGGGCGGTCGGTCAATCCCCTCTGGTTTGTCGAGAAGGTCATGCCCGGCCGGATGTCACAGACGCTCTCCGTGTATGAGAGCTCAGTGCACTGCGACCTGAACATGAAAAATGTCCTGATGGACGAGAAGATGAACATGTGGCTGATCGATTTTGCCGACACAAAATACTCGCATATCCTGCGGGACATCATCAAGCTCGAAGCGGTCATGAAAGGCGAGATGGTGCCGGTCAGTTCACGGCAGACACTGGAAGAACTTGCACTCCTGGATGCCCGGTTCCTCGCGGTTCGTTCACTCACGGAGATCCCGGATCTCCCCGGTTCCATCGGCGACCCGGCCATGGACAAGGCGTTCCGGGTTGTCCTAAACCTCCGCCGGCATGCAAACCGGATCACGGTCGATGACCATGACATCACGCAATATTACCTTGGCCTCCTGCCGTACACCCTGAACCTGCTCTCCTATGTTTCAGTCAATGACTACCAGAAGGAGTACGGGTGGATTGCCTCCTCGCTGATCTGCAGACAACTGATGAATTCCAGTCCCCGGTAAGCGGGGCCTGCACTAATACAGCCCGGTCAGCGCCCCGGTTTTTTCTCCTTTGCACCCAAGAAAAGATCACGGTTTTTATTACCCGGTAAACTAACAACCGGTCTGTTTCCATCATGTCTCCAGGCCAGACCATGCTCTTCCTCCTTATCGGCATTGCCGTAATTATAGCCGGTTGCACCCAGCCGGCGGCACAGCCTGCACAGGTTCCAGCAACAACAGTGCCAGTACAACAGCAGAACACACCCCAGGCTCCGCTCGTGACCATGACCAACCCGGTCGCACCCATCCCGTTTGCCAGCACCAAAGGCATCAACCTTGCCTATGAGCTTGAACTGAACGGCCTTGACCAGGCCGCTGAAGTGCCGGAGAAGATCGAGGTCCTTGACGCTGAAACCGGAGCCGTCATCTACACCCCGGACAGAGCAGTCTTTAAGAAAACCTGGCAGCCCGCATCGAATCCCCTGCCAACCGCAGAAGAGCGGATGAACGGCACGCTGAAACTGAGTGTCCCGCGTATCTCCATCTGGTTCAAGGTGCAGCCCGACGCTGTTCCGGACACACTCACGCACCGCCTCACGCTTAACCGCAGCGCCCCCGGCCAGCCACCCCGGGTAATAACCGGAGGAGAAGTGACCGTACGAAAGGACCTGAAGCCGGTTGTTATCAGCTCGCCCATGAAGGGGGCCGGCTGGGTGACGATGGAGACGACACTTCCTACCACCCATCATTTCCTGATGCCGGTCACCATCAACAATATCACCACAGTTGACCAGCGGTATGCCCAGGACTGGTTCTACATCGACCCGGTCTCGGGGAATGCTGCGCATGACAACGCAACCCTTGCAAGGAACTTCTATGGCTATGGAAAGGAGCTCCTTGCAGTAGCCGAAGGAACGGTGGTCGAGGCAAAAGACGGGGTTCCGGAAAACGAGATCATCTACCAGAAGATCCCGTTTGCATTCGAGACCGGCACCGGCAACACGGTGGTTATCGATATCGGGAACGGTAAATATGCCGGGTACTGCCATATGGTCCCCGGCTCGATCCGTGTGAAGAAAGGTGACCGGGTCAGGGAGGGCGATGTCATCGGCCTGCTTGGCAACACCGGCCAGTCTGATGTGCCGCATCTCCATTTTGAGGTGGTCACGGGCAAGCCCTCCATCATTGGCGGGGAGGGATATCCCTATGTCTTCCGGAACTACCACCAGATGGCTGATCCCATCAGCGAGGAAGAGATGCAGGCAGGAGATGCAAACCCGAAATACCAGGGCCACAACGCATGGATCTATTTTGGCGATTATGTCCACTTCTTTAAAGAACCGCAGCCCCGGACAGAGATGCTGCAGGAGAACTGGGAAGTCGTCAGCTTCCCCTGATTTTTTCCGATGCGCCAGTGCTGGCCGTCCAACACCGCCGCCGGACCGTTCACTCAATACAAATCATTTCAGATGGGGATCAAAGGGTTTAATGCCTAAAAAAAACGAGAGGCGTGCATGAAACGGTTCATCGCCCTTCTGGTCATCATCCTGCTGATCACACCCGCTGCTGCATTCACCCTGTCCGATCGGTTCTTCATGAAAAAACCCCTGGAGACGGATCTGGTCTATGTTGCCTCTTTTGAAGGGGGACACCGGTTCCAGGCAGGGGACTACCCGGTCATTGTCCTGAAGGGGACGTACTGGGAGATGGGCCGGCAGTACGGCGGGCTGATGAAGAAGGAACTCAACGAAGAGTACTCGTTCCTCCTTGCCTCCATGGAAAAACGCGGGTACACAAAGGAACAGGTACGGGCAATGGAGAGGGATGCTTCAGCCATGTACCCGGAGCGGCTGAAGGAAGTATTCCGTGGTATGTCGGAAACAACAGGGCTTTCCTATGATGATATCATCGCCCTCTACAACGGCGGTATCATCTACCTGATGGTACCTCCTGCGCCGGCATCCTGTTCCTACCTTGCGGCATGGGGTGATTACACTACTGACGGTACGGTTATCGCTTCCCGCAACTGGGACCTGCCTGATGCAATCCTGCCGTTCAATGCCTGGAATGTTGTTGCCATTTACCGCCCGTCTGATGGCAGCAATGCGGTCGCGACCGTGGGGCCGGCCGGTATGCGGCCGGAGACGCTGATGAACAGCAAAGGGCTCTTCATAGCGGATGACAACTCCGGGATAGCAGACCTCGATGTCGCGGACAGCAACCGCCCGGACCTTGTTACTGAATTCTTCCGGTTCATGCTCGATTATTCAGAACTTGAGAGCCTCAAAATGGGCCTTCAGGGCACAGCCCCGGATGTACCGTGGATCGTGGATGTTGCCGGGCCGGAGAACGCCATGGTGCTCGAGATGATGACCAACAAGACCCGGGTCCACAGCGGGGATGGCGTGGTTGCCGCCGCCAACCACTTCACGGACCCGGCATGGGGACTCCCTGAAGCGCCGGCCCATTCGTCCTCCCGCTACAACGGCCTCCTCAAGCTCGCCGGCGAGGCCAAAGGATCGATCAATCCCGAAAAGATGATGGCTATACGCGATGTGAGGTTTGAGAACGGGGGGGCAACCTTCTACCACTCAGGACTGGGAGGCAGCCCGTACTCGACTATTCACCAGGTTGTCTTTGTGCCTGCGACAAAAACACTCTGGCTGAAGACCACGGAGGAGGCTTGGCAGAGGGTCGAACTCCGGCCGCTCTTCGGGGCAGAATAATTTTTTTGGTTTTTTTGGCAACGAGAAAAACGGGCAGTAAAAAAACTGCTCCTAATCAATCAGCCAACACCAAATGGTGTTCACCGGCACATTATGGGGAAACGCCGGTTCCCCAAAAAAAGACCGTGGGGATGATGATGTGTTTCCTCACTACCTATGGCCGGAACCCGGAAGAAAAGATGATGCGCCAGTCCTTTTTCATATCAACAACTATCCATCCCTCACCCGGGGCCATGGCAAGGGCTTTTTTTGCGCTCCCGATTGGAAGGGCCGGATCATATGCTTCATATGCCCACTCGCGATCGCTGTCCGTGTGATGGAGGAGCCCGCAAAAATGCGGACCGTCGCCGGACGCGACCCACCGGAGCATGGCAATGTCGCCATCCGCGTTCCCGAAGGCAAAGACCGGGCGCCGTCCGATGAAATGGTGAATGGCAACCGGTTTCTCGTCACCTTCATCATACACTTCCAGCACCGGCAGCCGGACGAGGGCCGGTTTCCCGTCACGGGACGCGAACTGCAACCGGATGCTCGACCCGATGACCTGTTCACGCGGGATGCTATACACCGACTCGATCCAGGGCCGCAGGAAATCGATCCCGCTTGCAGAGACAAGGTACACCCTGAACCGGTTTGCCTGCAGGAATGCGATGAGTTCCAGCATGGGCTGGTACACCATCTCCGTATACGGGCGGCCGGTCTTCGGGTGGCGGGCTGTTGCCATCCATGTCCTGACATCGCGTTCGAACTCGTCCGTGGTCATGCCGGCATACGTGGCTGCAAGGACGCGGGCAAATACCCCGATCCCGAGCTTCAGCGCCCCGATCATGTCGCCTGCAAGAACTTCTTTGAAGGGCGACTCGCCGCTCCATTCCGGGTGTGCGGGAGCCATTGCCCGGGCCCGGTCGGCCGTGAATGCAAACTGGGCATATACCGGCATCTCCGGACAGAGGGTCCCGTCATGATCAAAGACCGCGATACGCTCCGCTATGGGGATGAACTCCGGGTGGCCGGAGGTGGTGACGCGGTTGACAAATCCGATTATCGCTTCCTTTGCCGCACCTTCATGCCATGAAGGAAGCGGATCCCGTGCACGTGACAGGAGGGACATGGTTGCCTGAGTCAGAGAAGGATCGGTTCGGTTATGAACCTGCCGGTCGCGGCGTGAAGGTGACAAACGCGTCCTGCGGGATCCCGGAACCGCAGGATTGAGGGTGTCCGGAAGGGATCCCCTCCTCCGGGGGAACAGGGATCAGCGCTTTATCAAAAGACGCGGGTATTCCCGCAAGCCTTGCAGTCATGCACGCCGATAACCAATAAAAAGATCTATAAATCTGAATGGCCCACGTTTTTCATCATGATTGAAACCACCAACAAGCCCGTGGTTGAGGACACGGAAGAGAACCGTGCGATCTGCAGGAAGTACTGCAGGAACTGCCAGAACTACAAGAAGCACCAGCTCGATAAGTTCCAGCCGACCGAGCTTTTCTGTGCCCGGGGCCAGTCATCCTGCACGGGGATGAAGATGATCGGGTGCTTCTGCACGGGCTGCGAACTCTATGCCAAGTACCACCAGCGGGGCGGTTTCTACTGCGTCCACCGCTGAAGGTTTCCCTTTTTCCTTTCCTTATCCCTTTCATGCCCATGTCGTAGGGGGAGATCCGGTTGTAAGTACCTGTTCAACCTGCCTGCCCATCATACAATGGGATACGCGGAGATCACACGGGGATGTGCCATGGAAGATCCCGGCCCGGGCCCGATCCGTGATGGTCTGCCCCGGCTCGATCCGGAACTGCCAGACCCGGCCGTGAGAATTTCATCGCGATCATGATCGTGATTCGAAGAAACCCGGCAGGTTCTTCTTCTGTCTCAAGTCTGATGACTTTCGACATTCTGATGACCTGTCAGATACAAAAACCGATCCGGAACAACCAGACTTTGATTTTTTTCTTTCATGCAACCTTTGATGAAAATTTTTCAAGCAGACATTGCTTGTGAAATTTCAATCGCGATCACGATCGTGTTTGAAAAAGTGATCCGGATCAATCAGGCTTTGATTTTTATTTTTCATTCAAACCCTGATTGAAAATTTTCTAGCAGACCCAGGTTGAAAAATTTTGCTCTGTAGAAATCATTTTTTTATCTGTTGACGTTCTCGGGGCTCCGCCCCGTCACTAGGGCACCCCCGGTTGCGATAACGACGTATTACCAGTTTTGGGAATATTATTCATGAATGAGTGATCCTCTCATTGAGGC
>JAAZNH010000010.1 GCA_012798365.1 Methanomicrobiales archaeon
ACCCACGGTCCCGGATGTCATGATGGACTCGGTGGACAGGTTCTCGCCGATATTGATCCCGCTTACGATCATCGTGGGTTTCAGTTTCAGGGAATACAGGCCGATGATAACCGCGTCCGTGGGTTTTCCCGCAACCGCCCAGGCTTTCACCCCGTTCATCATCACCTGGGTTGCCCTGAGCGGTTCAAAGATCGAGATTGACCTGCCAACGGCACTCTGCTGGCTTGCCGGTGCAACCACCGTCACATCCGCAATCGGCTTCAACGCATCATACGCGGCCCAGAGCCCGATGGAACTCACGCCGTCATCATTGGTCAGCAGGATCGATGGCTTCATGTCCATCACCGTTTGGTTTTGGGCAACAAAAAGTACGTGATCGGATAGGGTAATTTCTCATGGCAGCGTACCCGGATACTGATGAAAGTCCTGCTCGCGGAATATACCATGGTCCATGACCCCGCGCTTGCTCACGAAGGCGCTGCGATGCTTGGGGTGCTCAGGAAGAGTTTTGAGCGCTGCGGTTACGAAGTTGTTCTCCCGGGGTCGGGGGATTTTGCCGATGAGATCAGCCGGCTTGCCCCGTCCTGTGACATGGGTCTCGTCATTGCACCGGATCACCTGCTCGCAAAATACTCCATGCTTCTTGAACAGCATACCCATAACCTCGGCTGCGGGTTCATGGTGGCCGCACTCTGTGCCAACAAGATCAAGACCCAGAAGGTCTTATCGCAGCACGGCATTCCGGTTCCCGGAGATCCCGGGGCCGGCAAACGCGTGATCAAGCCGGTCAACGGCTGCGGATCGCAGGGCGTGCGCCTGGCTGAAGGTTCCCCGGGAAAGGACGAGTTTGCTGAACGGTTCATCGAAGGTGAGCCCATCTCGGTCAGTATCGTGGCCAACCGCATTATCGGGGACGCGTGCCAGTATTTTACCGGAAACCCCCCGGCAGTCCTTGCCATCAACCACCAGCAGATCGAGATCCGTCCCGACGGGACATTCCACTACCTGGGTGGGGAAACACCGGTCCATCCGGTCCAGGAAGAGTCCATTGTGGCAACGGCAAAAAAAGTTGTCGAGGTGCTGGGGTGCCAGGGCTATTGCGGCATCGATATGATCGTTGCCGACAAGGTCTATGTCGTTGATGTCAACCCCCGCATAACGACAAGCCTTGTCGGGATTGCTGCCTGCATGCAGGAAGAGATCGCAGAACTTCTCGTCGCCGCGTCCAAGGGCCGGGGGCCGGAGCACGTCCATCTCTCCGGTCGTGCCCGGTACGACACGAACGGGCAGGTTACCCGGCTATGATCATTGGCATTGATGTCGGGGGAGCCAACCTCAAGGTCGTGGATGACCGCGGCACCCACATCCATTACTGCCCGCTCTGGGAGAACGCCCCGGTTACCGATCTGCTCGTGCCCTATGCCGCCGGCACTTCCTCCGATGCAGCGGTAGTGATGAGCGGCGAACTCGCGGATTGTTTTGAGGGAAAACTGCAGGGAATCCGGTTTATTGTGAGTGCGGTGCAAAAGGCATTCCCCCGTGCCCGGTTTTACGGTATGGATGGCCGGTTCCATGACACCGCAGTGCCGGCACTTGCGGCTGCCAACTGGCTTGCCTCTGCCGATTACCTCCGGTCCCGGTACCCGGATGCCGTGCTTCTCGATATCGGCAGCACAACCGCAGATATCATTCCCCTTAACCGGTTTAACGAACTCACCGGCCTGACCGATACCCTGCGCCTCCAGAAGGGCTATCTTATCTATACCGGGATGCTCCGCACGAGCCTTCCCACGCTCCTTGGCTCGGTTACCCTGAGCGGGGTTTTGACCCCGGTCAGCACGGAATATTTTGCCACCAGTGCGGATGCCCATCTTGTGCTTGGGCACATCGGCCCTGAGCAGTATTCTTGTGATACTCCGGACAGGAAGGAAAAGACCGTGGAGGCATCCCTGCGCCGCCTTGCCCGCGTAGTCTGTGCTGATCTTGAAGAGATTGGCCGCGAGGGTGCCGTGCAGGTTGCTGAACAGTTCTGGCACATCCAGAAGAATCTGATCTGCGACCGGGTCCGTACCATTGCAGGCCAGTCCGGGGCACACCAGATCCTCGTGGCCGGTATTGGTGCCCCGCTCTTTGCCCGCGAACTCGGGGCAACGGACCTCACGCACGAGCTCGGCTCTGAAGCGGATGCCCTTCCGGCCCTTGCGGTACGGGAAATTGCACGGGTGAGAACGGTTTTTTAAAAACAGTGATGGGTGCGCCCGGGGTAAACGCGGGTGCACTCAGGCGCTCTGGCTGCTTGCCATCGGGAGCGTACTCTGCAGTTTCTTCTTTTTGTCCCGTATCCGGGCTGCAGATTTTTCCGCGGACTGGTAAGACGATGGATACCCGCAGGCAGCGAGGAGGTCGGCGCCCTTGTTCGCGTCGCCTTCCCGGGATTTTGCGGTCAGGGATGAGAGGGTGAGAACGGAAAGCGGCAGCTGCATGCCAAAAATTTCTGTTGCCGGAATTTCCGGGTAATCTTTCCGGCAATAGTTCCGCCATGTTGTGCGGTCAACAACAATGTTCATGGTATCGATCACCCGTGCAGCTTTGCTTGCCGGCATTGTTGACGAAAGGGTAAAGAAGAGGTCGATAACGAGGCTTCCGGTGCGGGTGCCCGGGTAATAGGGTTCATCGGCATTGCACAGGGTCTTGCAGTGCCGGCAGATGAACCGCTTGACCTTCACGGTCACCGGCCGTTCTGTGGCCCCTTCCCGGAGAATCGCATACCGCTTGCACCGGGTGTCATACCCCTGGACAGGTCCGCCACAGACCGGGCATGCTGCCAGGCTTGAGAATTCTGCATTGTCAAACGAACAGATCGCAGTCTGGACAAGATCGGTGACCATGGGGGGAATGCGGGGCGGTTTCATGGGGTGGTTCAGTCTCCGGGCAGGTATGGGAAGCAGCTTTGTTGTGCACTAGTGCTGTGCACTTGCTGATGCAGTTCTTTATCTGCACCTCTATAAATACCCACCTGAATTCATCAAAAGAAGGAATGCCCGGGGCCGGGCTGACCCTGAATAACCCCGGTGCCCGTTTCTGCACAAGCCCGGCGTTACCCGGTTCATCAATTACCCGGCTCACCAGCTTGCCGGAAATGCCATTTCTGTATACACCTCTTCCAGCCGGGTTTTATGGGTCTTTTCCATATCGGCAAGACGTAAAAAGAGGTTTTTCTGTTCAGGGTCACGGGACAATTCCGCAAGCTGGGAATACAGTTGAACTGCCTCAAGCTCCTTTTTTATTGCAATGACCAGTCCTTCGACCGGTCTCATGCCGGGGGAGAGCGGGGGAGCCGGGATGTCAGGGGAAGTCCTGAACTCATGTGACCTGTCAAAATGCATGGTTGACACATCCCGTGACAGGAACTCCTGTAAAAACTCGCGGTGGCTCTTCTCTTCACGGGCAAGGTTTTCAAAGAGGGTTTTGAGCACCGGGTCCTTTACTTTTTCTGCCACACTCTGGTAAAACGACCTGGCTTCCTGCTCTGATTCAATTGCTGCGGCAATGATCTTTTTTGCATCCTCTGCGTTCATGGGAAAAACCCCTCCGGGTCATCATGTCCTGTGTACTGCCTTCTTCGTTAAAAGTCATTTCTCGTCCTTTTGGGGTTTGCCCGGGCCGGGAGGAACCATTTGATCCCCCATTCATGCGTAACAGTTTTCCGGCAGGACATTACCTCATTACCTTTTATTTACCCAAAGAACCTACCCGGAGAATACAGGACGGGATGCTGAAGATCGCCCAACGTTACCCGGGGTAGTAACCCGTCCCTCACTATCGGAGAGGCGAGATGGAACCATCCCCAAAAAAACCCAACCGGAAGATCCTGGTGGCCGAGGACAGCCGGACGCAGGCCGAGTACCTCCGCCATATTCTGGAAAATGAAGGGTACCGTGTCACCCTTGTCGAGAACGGGCGCGAAGCCTATGAGCAGATCGCCATCGATCCTCCGGCCCTTGTTTTTACTGATATCCTCATGCCCGAGATGGACGGTTACGAACTCTGCCGCCGCCTCAAGGATGATGCAAAGACTGCGTCCATCCCTGTCATCCTTGTTACCCAGCTTTTTGACCCGGCCGATGTCATCCGCGGCCTCGAGTGCGGGGCCGACGATTTCATCATCAAACCGTTTGAGGCCGAATATATCCGTTCACGGATTGCCACGCTGGACCGGATCACCAGCCTGCCGGATCCGGAAAAATCCCTGCCGCCCCTGAACATCACCCTTGCCGGGAAAGCCTTCAGCGTCCGGTCAAGCCGGCTCCAGATCTTCAACATCTTCCTCTCCACGTACGAAGTTGCCGTGACCAAGAATGCTGAACTGCTCGAGGCACAGGACCGCCTGGCGGCGCTCAATGACCAGCTCAACCATGCCGTCAGTGACCTGCGCAAATCCAATGAGGACCTTGCCGAAGAGAATGCGGAGCGCCGCCGCGTTGAAAAAGCCCTTGACGAAGCCAATAAAAAACTGAACCTGATGGCCAGCATCACGCGGCATGATGTGATCAACCAGCTCACGTCCCAGCATGAATCGCTTGAATCTGCCATTGCGATGCGTGACCGGGATCCGGAAAAAGCCTGGGCGCAGGTCTCGACTGCGGCTGCCATCGCACTCCAGACCCTCAATTCCATCCGGTTCACCGGTGAGTACCAGAAAGTCGGTGTGAAAGCCCCCCAGTGGCAGGATCTTTCAGCCCTGGTCAGTGCCGCGGCCAAAAAGGTCCCGTTCGGTGCTGTCCGCTTCACCAGTGACCTTGCCCCGGGTACCGAAGTGTATGCGGATCCCCTTGTCGGGAATGTCTTTACCAATCTTTTCGAGAACGCGGTGCGGTACGGCGGCAAGATCTCGCATGTGGGGATCAGCCTGCAGACAGCAGGTGATGCTGCCGTGATCATCTGCGAGGATGATGGGGCCGGTATCCCGGCAGCCCGCAAGGATGCCATCTTCAGTTACGAGCACGGCCTGAACACCTCGCTTGGGCTCTTTCTCTCAAAAGAGATCCTTGCGATAACGGGGATAACGATCCGGGAGACGGGATCGGAAGGAAAAGGCGCCCGGTTCGAGATCCGCTGCCCGGCCGGAACTATCCGGAAGGGGGAGCGCTGATCCGTGGCGGGTGTCAGCGCGACCCGGGCGGGATCCCGCAGGCGGATAATCCCCCCATCCGGGTGCCGGACGGGATCGTTCTTTTCCCCTTTCCTGGCAAGGGAGGACTGAATGGAGACCGGCGGACTGCAGTTTACCGGCCCGAACCTGCTCAAAGACCCCCGTCACCGGGGCCGTATCCTGTTGATCGGAGTACTGGCGCTCGTCACCCTTGGTGCAAACCTTGCCGGAATTCTCCTGGGATTCACGGTTGTCCTCACCCATCTCCTCTATTTCCCGGTGATCCTTGCCGCGTACTGGTATCCGCGCAGGGGGCTTCTTTTTTCGGTCCTTATCACGGTGCTTTATGGAATCTTTATCTTCATTTTTGCCACCCCGGCGACATCCATTGATCTCATTTCCCTGTCGCGCATGGCTATCCTGATCCTTGTCGGAGGTGTGGTCTCGTTTCTGTCAAAGAACCTTGCCCAGTCCGAGCAGCAGCTCCATGACATCATCGAGTTTTTACCCGATGCCACGTTTGCCATCGACCGCGAAGGCCGGGTCATTGCCTGGAACCGGGCAGTTGAGGAGCTGACCGGTGTGAAGAAGGCGGCGGTACTCGGCCAGGGGGATTATGCCTATGCGCTGGCTTTTTACCATGAGCGCAGGCCGATGCTTGCCGGCCTTATCATCAGCGGCGAGGAAAAACCGGCGGAGAAATACCCGGAAG
The DNA here is from genome assembly GCA_012798365.1 of Methanomicrobiales archaeon. Taxonomy (GTDB): domain Archaea; phylum Halobacteriota; class Methanomicrobia; order Methanomicrobiales; family Methanospirillaceae; genus Methanoregula. The sequence continues at coordinate 5,865 of JAAZNH010000010.1, forward strand.
TGCGGCGGGAGGCACCCGGCCTGGTATCCGAGGTCTTCCTCCCCCATCTCCATGGCGGAAGGGGTGCACACATCCGGTTCTCGGCTACAGCCCTTGTTGATGCCCACGGGACAATCACCGGTGCAATTGAATCGATCCGGGACATCACTGACCGGGTGATGACAGAAAAGGCCCTGGAGAAGACGAGCAACCAGCTCAATACCCAGGCCGGGATCCTGCGCCACGATATGGCCCGGCAGCTCTCTGTTCTCTACGGCCACCTCCGTCTTGGCGTAATGAAATTCCGGGATCCTGAGGTCATCTCGTTCATCAGCGAGCTGAAAAAAGCGGCAAACGGGATCATGCACCAGATCGAGATCTCGCGCGATTACCGGGACATCGGTGTCACACCGCCCGCCTGGATCCCGGTCCAGGATGCATTTTTGTCAGCAGCGAACCGTATCGATCTGGGCAACGTCTCGTTCCATCCCTGGACCGGCCGCCTTCTCGTCTTCTGCGATCCCCACCTTCCCACGGTCTTTTTCCACCTGCTCCACAATGCGCTCAAGGAAGAGGTCGGTGCAACGAAGATCATTGCCACGTACCAGGTCACGGACCTGGGCTGTGTCATTATCATCGAGGATAATGGAACGGGTGTTCCGGACAACCAGAAAGCACGGCTTTTCGAGAAGCGCGAGGATAGTTTCGGGCGCGGTCTCTTCCTCTCGGGGGAAATCCTGTCTATCACCGGAATAAGCATGCGGGAGACGGGCGTATACGGCAAGGGGGCACGGTTTGAGATCCTGATTCCTTCAGAAGGGTATCGTATCGCGGGGATGACGCAATGACCGGCGGGGAGCGTGTGCAGGATCCACCGGTTGCCCGGCCCCCTGCCCCGGAGATACCGGAACAGAGCCGGTGCGTGCCGGTTGTCCGC
>JAAZNH010000069.1 GCA_012798365.1 Methanomicrobiales archaeon
AGCGCAGTACCGGACCGGTACGCGGCAATCGGGAGGCTCTTCAATCCCGATGCACCGGCGAGCGGGGATGCTGCACGAACCGCGCTTGCAGATTCCCTGCAATCCCTCCGTGAATCACTCGGGGTAACGGACCGACTCGGGGATCTTGGAGTAACAAAAAAAGATTTACCGGAGCTTGCCAAAAAGGCAATCCATGATCCCTGCATAGCAACCAATCCCCGGACCATGACCGTAGCTGACATCGAGAAGATCTATGAAAAAGCACTCTGAAACACCACCTGACTGGGAAGAGCAGCGCAACCGCATCATCGGCCTTGGCGAGACCTCCATCCGGAAGAGTTACTACCCCGAGCTCCAGCAGCGTATCAAGGAGCTCGAGAGAAAGAACGAAGAGCTCAATGCCGCATACGAGGAACAGACCGCCACCGAAGAGGAACTGCGCCAGCAGTTCGAGGAGACGTTAGGAAAGGAGAAGGAGCTTCGGGCAAGCGAGGAGCGGTTCCGGAGCCTGATCGCCGCATCCCCGGTACCCATCATGCTTGCCCGGGACGGCGTTTTCATCTACGCAAACCCGGCGTTCTGCCGGATGACCGGGTACGACACGCCGGAAGAACTGATGGGAAAAAACCTGATCGACCTGGTTACTCCCGAGCACCGTGCCACCGTTGCCGGCCTTGTCGGAGCACGCACCGCCGGCGATCCGGCCGCAACCCACTACGAGGCGGTTGGCATCCGGCGGGACGGCAGCCGGTTCCCGTACGAGATCACCATTGCCGTCATCAGCCTCACTGATGGCCCGGTCACCATGGCATTTGTCACGGACACGACCGAGCGCAAAGCTGCCGAAGCCGCCCTTGCCAAGAGCAGTTCCAGCCTCAAGCGTGCCGAACTCATTGCCGGTACCGGGCACTGGGAGTTCCACCGGGATTCCCACAACGTCTATGCTTCTGACGGCGCACGGTCAATCTATGGTTTAACGGGGGAAAAATGGAGCATTGCCGATGTCCAGAAAATCGCGCTTCCGGAATACCGCAGCGTGCTCGACGAGGCACTCCGGGCCCTCATCAACGAGAAAAAGCCCTATGATGTGGAATTCCGGATCCTCCGGCCCACGGACGGAAGGGTTCTCGATATCCATTCTATTGCTGAGTATGATGAGAAAACCCGGATTGTCTTTGGCGTCATCCAGGACATTACGGAGCGCAAACGGGCGGATGCTGAATTGCACAAGCGGGAGGAACAGCTCCATACTCTTATCAATGCGCTGCCGGACATTGTCTGTTTCAAGGATGGTGAAGGCCGCTGGCTTGAAGCAAACCGGTTCGACCTGGATCTCTTCCAGATCTCCGGCGTTGACTATTGCGGGAAAAAGGACGCTGAACTTGCATTATTCAGCCCGTTCTACCGCGACGCATTCCTTGCCTGCGAGGGTTCTGATGAAATCACCTGGAAACAGGGATCGATCAGCCGGGGCGAAGAGACCATCCCCCGCCCGGATGGCACAACAAAGACCTTTGATATCATCAAGGTGCCGCTCTTCAATGAGGATGGCTCGCGCCGGGGTCTCGTGGTTGTCGGCCGGGATGTGACCGAACGCCGTGCAGCAGAAGCAGCACTCCGGCAGAACGAGGCATTCTTAACAAGCATTGTCGAGAACATCCCGATGATGCTCTTTGTCAAGGATGCACAGGAACTGAAATTTGTCCGGTTCAACAAAGCCGGGGAAGCCCTCCTGGGGTATACACGCGACCTGCTTCTGGGAAAATCCGATCATGACTTCTTCCCCAAAGAACAGGCGGATTTCTTCACCGGAAAGGACCGTCAGGTGCTGGAAGGAAAAGTCCCGGTGGATATTCCTGAAGAGAAGATCGAGACCAAAGCACGCGGAATCCGACTCCTCCACACGACCAAGATCCCCATCCTTACAGAAACGGGAGAGAGCAGGTACCTCCTTGGGATCTCGGAAGATATCACGGAGAAAAAAGCAGCCGAACGGGCGCTGCGGCTGAGCGAGGAGCGGTACCGCACGCTGGTTGATATCACCGATACCGGGTATCTTGTCCTTGACAGCGCCGGAAAAGTCATCGATGCAAACGATGTCTACGTGCGGCTCACGGGCCGTGTGTCCCTGCAGGACATCAAAGGCCGTCCGGTCACCGAATGGACAGCCCCGCATGACCTTGAACGCAATGCCCGGGAAGTGGCGCTCTGCCTGGAGAGAGGATTTGTCCGTGGGCTTGAGATCGACTACCTCCGGCCCGACGGCACCATCCAGCCGGTCGAGATCAATGCCAGCGTATTCCATGGCGAATCCCGCGATATTGTCCTGACCATCTGCCGTGATATCGCAGACCGGAAGCGGACCAATGTTGCCCTGCAACAGGCCCGCAACAAATTGAACCTTCTCAATGCCGTCACCTTCCAGGACATCCGGACTGCCGCATTCTCCCTGTCGGCATACCAGGAACTGGTCAAGACCCTAATTTCAGATCCCAAAGCCCGGTCGCACATCGAGAAACAGGAATTGTTCTTAAAAAAGATGACCGACACCCTGGAATTTGCACGCAATTACCAGGAGATGGGGATCCACCCGGCCCGGTGGCAGAATGTCCGGCAGGTCTTTTTGTTTGCCATCTCGCATCTTGACTTCCTGCACATGAAGCAGAACGTTGCGTTTGACAACCTGGAGATTTTTGCCGACCCGCTGTTTGAAAAAGCGCTCTATAACATCATGGACAACGTCCTCCGGTACGGGGAGAAGGCCACGGAAGTCGCCATCCAGTATGAAGAGCGGCCAAATAATCTGCTCCTTATCATCACGGACAACGGCATCGGCATTCCCAGCGAGGAGAAGAACATGATCTTTGACCGGGGATATGGGAAAGGATCCGGTCTTGGACTCTTTTTAGTCCGCGAGGTCCTCTCGATCACGGGCATGACGATCCGGGAGAACGGGGTGTTCGGGAAAGGTCTCCGGATGGAGATCGAGGTGCCCCAGGGAGCGTTCCGATTCACCCAGCCGTTGACATGATCCCGGCGTCCCGTGTCACCGGCTTGTACCCGTGACCCCGGGAACACCCCATTATCCGGCTCTTTGGTGTTCTCTTTTCTCCGGGGGAACGGCGGCAGGAGAGGGGTCATTTTCCCGACAGCGTATTATAGCATCAGCGTTGCATCTTATCACATGATAGTTCCGGTTCGCGAACGATCTTCTTTCCTGGTTGCCGTTCTGTCACTCCTGCTGCTGGTTCCGGCTGCCTCAGCATTTACCGTCTCGCCGGTAAATATCCATCCGCCGGGCGAAATAAACCCGGGAGATGTGGTGAACCTCAGTTGTACCATCTACGTGGCAACGGGCACTGCATTCCCGTCATACGATGATATCGAACTTTATACCGGACTGGATGATCCGGTCTGGACATACACCGTTGTAGTCAACGGCGTGGAGAATACCCGGGCCCCGGACCGGGGCAAACGCCTTACCATCAGCGGGTTTGAACTGTCGTACGAGCCCCGCGACGAAGTCCTCATCCAGGCCAATCTCAAGGCCCGTGTCCCGGCGACAGCGCTGCTCGGGGCCGAGATGTCCCTGGTGACCATCCAGGAGCTGGATGCCCGCAGCAACGTACTGCCAAACTCGGTTGTGAAGGTCAACCACCTGATAGGAAAGCCAACTCCCACGCCAACGCCGGCGTTTGGCAGCCTTGTTATCACCTCGGAACCACCGGGCGCGGCGATCTACCTTGACAATGCTGTCAAGGGCATCACTCCGGTCACCCTGGACGGGGTCCCGAACGGGGCGCATACCTTCCTGCTGCGGCTTGACGGGTACAACGATTATTCCGGGGATGCCAGCGTCATGGCAGGGCAGAAGAATATCAGCGCTGTCCTTGTGCAGAAAGGGGCCACGCCGACCATAACACCGGAAGGATCCGGCACACCGGGCATAACCGGGACTCCGGCAGCCGGGCACACAGCCACAACGCTCCCGACCCCTGTACCAACCCCGAAACCCACGACCGGTACGCTCACGGTCACCACGTCCCCGCCAGGCGCCCTGGTGTACATTGATGGCGAGATGAAGGGGATCACGCCGGCCACCATCCCCGGCCTCTCCGGGGGCACTCATTCCATCACCCTGATCATGGACGGGTACCAGGACTTCAAGACAACAACCGAGATTGTCCCGGGAACAACATCGGAGTTTGTGACGGGCCTTGCAAAGAGAAAGACAGTGCCTGGCTTTTCTGTGGCAGGTGCGCTCGCCGCACTCGGGCTTATTGCCACCCTGCTGGCCCTCTCCCGCAATAAAAACGAATGAGCTGACGGTAAGGGGGCTTTCCTCTCACCGTTTTTTTAAAAATTCCTCCTCACGGTTTTGTGACGGTGACCGGGTCGATAGTCGCATCAATCAGGATATCAAAGGAGATCGTATCCAGCCAGCCGGCCTTTTCGAACATGCTCATGAAACAGACGCCCGCAACCTTTGCCCCGTCATGGCATTTGATCATCGATCTGACATCATCCTTTGAAAGAGGCATGCCCGGCATGGCAAGCCCGCCCATGATGACAATGACCTTCGGTTTCACCTGCGCGGGGCCACCGGCGACCTGCATCCCGGCATCCGGGATCTCCACGAGGCGTTTTGCCTTTGTTTCATCAAGGAGCGGGACAAAGACCTGCTCGACCGGGAGCGCCCGGATAGCGATCGCCAGCAGTTCGACAAACGGGGTGCAGGTGCCGGCACATCCATAGTACACAATCTGGTCGCCCGAAGAAAGGCCGAGGCTGCTGATATATTCCTTATACGGGCGCAGGATGCCCGGGACACTCTTGTAGATTTCCGTTTTCGCCATACAAGAAAGGAGATGATTTTCCAAACAAGAAAAGCATTGTGAATCCTGCCCGGACCGGGGGGAGAGGGAGCCCCATTATCGCCGGTGGCGCCCCGAGCCGGGGTTAAACATCTTATACTGCTGCAGGAGCGCCTGCCGGTACTCCGTCATCTTCCTGGTCGGGATATAATTAAACTGCTGCACCCGTTTGACAAGTTCATCTGTGATCTCATCGTCCCGGCTCAGGTTCAGGTTCAGCACTTCCTGCAGGATCCAGTCCAGCCGGTCAATGCCGGTCTCTTTGCCATCAATCGGAATCCGCTTGATCTTGATCTGGTCCGGCGGAATCCCCCCGCAGATTGCGCAGTATGCCCCGTCCTTGTCTCCCATATCCACACACCCCTTCCTGATTGTCCCATTGGTCACGCGATGTAGAAAATGGTGACGGTCCGGATCACAAACACCAGCACGAAAGATTTCTAGTATGTGGTATCACCTGTTCTCTATGACCAGCAAAGGACATTTCGAACAGGGGCGCTGGGTGGAAGACCCCCTGCCCCCTGCCCCGCAGGCAAACGGCGACGCGATTGACAAGCGGCTGTCCGAGGCAACAAAAGCCGTCATCACATCCATCGACAACGTGGTGAATGTCACCCACGATCTCGTGACCACCGAGGAGGGAAAACAGTTCATTGAGAATACTATACAGGATACCCGCAAACAGATCCAGTTCTCGTTTGATGCGATTCTTTCCCGCGCTAAAACCGAACTGGCAAAAACGAAGGCTGAGCTGGATAAGAAAGCGGCGGAACTGGATGCCCGGAGAAAAAAATAACTTTTTTCCCTAGCTTTTTGTTTCCGGCATTTCCTTGATCATCACAAGGCTCATCTTGAACCGGGTGACCGCCGAGAGCGCGTGCGGGACACCGGCCGGGAAGACAATTGTCTCGCCGGTCTTCATCGGGAAGGTTTTGCCGGCAACCCAGACCTCGCATTCGCCGTCAAGGATCGTGACCAGCGCGTCGAAGGGGGCCGTGTGCTCGGAGAGCCCCTCGTTCTCATCAAAGGAGAAGACGGTGACGCTGCCGCACTTCCGGTTGATGACCATCCGGCTCGCAACGGTCCCATCGGCGTAATCCACGAGATTGGAAAGGGTCAGGACCCGGCCTTTGAGCTCCTCGCGTTTCTTGTCCTTGGTATCACCATGGTCAAGATGGAATTCTGCCATACTGCCCCTGTCACTCCCGGATCATCGTCAGGGTCATCTTGAACCGCTGGCGGGCCTGGACGCCATGCGGGATAGTGGCCGGAAGGATGATCATCTCGCCTGCCTTCACGACACTTTTCACGCCGGCAATCGATACTTCCGCCTCGCCATCCGTGACGGTAAGGATGGCATCATAGGGTGCCGAATGCTCCGAGAGCCCCTCGCCGGCATCAAACGCAAAGAGCGTGAGGGTCCCGGCTTTTTTAAAGACAATCATCCGGCTTGCAACGGTGCCGTCCTGGTACTGCACAAGGTCGCTTACGTGCAGCACTTTTCCGATGAGCTCTTCCCGCTTCCGGTCGGACCCACTTTTTTCTTCAGGTACTGGATCTGGCATGTTCATCTCACTGGTTCAGGGTACGTGCAGGGGGGATAAGAGGATATCCCCGGATCGTAGTGCAATTCAGGCCGGCACCATGCGGGCAAGGTCCGCTTCAACGGTGCTGTTCTTTTTTATGCCGAAGTTTTCCACAAGGACGTTAAGGACACCGGGCGAGACGAAAGCCGGCAGTTTCGGGCCAAGCGTGATATCCTTCACGCCGAGCTGGAGCAGGGCCAACAGGACAAGGACTGCCTTCTGCTCGTACCAGGCAATGTTGTACGAGATTGGCAGCTCGTTGATGCCGACACCGAAAGCCTTTGCAAGCGCCAGTGCGACAACGACCAGCGAGTAGCAGTCATTGCACTGGCCGGCATCGATGACCCGGGGAATCCCGCCGATCGTGCCGAGATCGAGGCCGTTGTACCGGTACTTGGCGCAACCTGCCGTGAGGATGATGGTGTTCTTCGGGAGGGCCCTGGCAAATTCCGTGTAGTAAGCCCGCTCTGCCTGCCGGCCGTCACAGCCTGCCATGACCACAAACCGTTTGATATCGCCTTTCTTTACGGCTTCCACGACAGTGCCGGCAAGCGCAAGCACCGCATGGTGGGCACAGCCGGTGATGAGCTCACGGCCGGGCGCCTGCAGGTCCTGCGGCGGCTGTCTCTTCTTTGCATGCGCAATCACTGCCGAGAAGTCCTTCTTCCCATCCTTTCCGGCCGAAATATGCTTCACACCGGGATACCCGACCGGGCCGGTCGTGTACACGCGGTCCTTATAGGAGTCCTTTGGCGGGACAATACAGTTCGTGGTGACCAGAACGGGGCCGTTGAATGCTTCGAACTCCTCCTTCTGGTGCCACCAGGAACTGCCATAGTTGCCATACAGGTGCGCGTATTTCTTTAATGCCGGGTAAGCATTGGCCGGGAGCATCTCGCCATGCGTATAGATGTCAACCCCGCTGTCCTTTGACTGTTCGAGGAGCTGTTCAAGGTCCTTTAAATCATGGCCGGTGATCAGGATCCCCGGGCGTTTGCCGACGCTGGTCTTTACCGATGTGATCTCCGGGTTGCAGTAGGTCTTCGTGTTCGCCGTATCAAGCAGGGCGAGCGTTGCAACACCGATGCCGCCGCATTCCAGGACGAGCGCAGTCAGGTCCCCGCCGGACTTGTCATGCAGCGTGGCGGCAAGGCCCTTCTGCATGAAGTCCTCGATCCGGGGATCGGAATACCCGAGGACCTGCGCGTGGTGGTAATACGCGGCAACACCCTTGAGCCCGAAGATCAGCAGGGCCCGGAGCGAATGGACGTCGTCATTGTTTGCAGCGTCCTTTGCAATATGCCCGGCTTTCGCCGCGATTGCGGCATCGCCTGCGGGTTTCCAGGTGCAGGCATCCGGCTCGTTTGGACCGGCGGAAGGCAGCGCATCGCGGAGAGCAGCAGCCTCGGCGATGAGGGAGCGGAGCCGTGCATCGTCAAAGTTCGTGTTGGTCAGGGTCGCAAACAGGGCTTCTGCAATGAATGATCCGACAGCCTTGTTTGCTTTTCCCTGTGCGGCTGCCGCACTATTCCGCTCGGAAATTCCCTTGCACAGGTAAATCAGCACGTCCATGAGCCCGGCCGTTGCCGCTTCCTTCCCACAGACTCCTTTTACGGTACACCCGGTACCCCGGGCTGTTTCTTCGCACTGGTAACAGAACATGATACAACTCCTTGTGGTCTTCCTTTCGTATTCTTTTGCTACAAGGTTTCTTTTGTATACTATGGTTAAATAGGAAAGAGTTTCAGAAACTATACCATGGACAAAACCTGCACGATCAATCTCACGGTCAGGTACCTTACGAAGAAATGGACGCTGTTGATCATCCTCGAACTGTACAAGGGTCCGGGCCACACGCGCCGCTTCTCCGAACTCATGGAATCCCTCAGGGATATCACCCAGAAAGTCCTTTCAGAGCGGTTAAAGGAACTTGAAGAGGAAGGAATTCTCACAAAGGCCGTCGATGCCACCACGTTTCCGGTAAAAAGCGAGTATACCCTTACGGAAAGCGGCCTGGAACTGGTTGATGTGATCCGCGGGATCAAGATGTGGGCCCTGAAGTGGAAGATCCACAACATCCCGTGCGGGAATCAGGATTGCAGCGCCTGCATCCTGTAACCTGCAAAAACCCTGCATCCCACTTTTACGAGGAAGGGGCCCATCCCTGTTTCCCCACAAAGGAGCTGGAAAACCCGGCCGCTAGTTACAATACCATGCCAAGCCAGGCCCAGTAGATCCCTACCTGCACAATCGTTAAGGGAATCCCGACCCGGGCAAACTCGACAAAGGACAGGGTCTCTCCTTCCTTCTCCGCGTTCTGGATGATGATCACGTTGCTTGCCGCTCCCAGGATCGTCAGGTTGCCGGCAATGGTGCTTCCCGCGGCAAGGGCCATGAGCCGGGCGGTTGTCCCGCCGGCCTCCAGGATCATAGGCTGGAAGAGTGCGACAAACGGGACATTGGAGATGAACTGGCTGATGACGACCGAGAGACCCAGGATAACCGGTACGGAATTGATACTCCCCGGGCCCACGAAGGACTGAAAGAACCCGGTCTCAAAGACTGCTTCCATCATGACAAACATGGCCGCAAAGAAGACCAGCGTCGGCCAGTCGATCCCTTTGATTACCTGGAACCAGCGTTCCGAGAACAGGAGTACCGGAACTGCTGCACAAAGTGCGATCAGCGGGAGTGTCACCGGAATCGCAATGCCGGCAACGGAAGCGATGATCTTCACCAGGGCAAGGATGAGGATGATCGCAAGGGAACACTGGACAAGGGGGGTGAGCCGGTTGCAGCAGCCAGGGGCCACATCCTTTGAGAGATCAAAATGCGCTCCGAAATCATGGGGATACGCAATCCTCAGCACGACGAACGCTGCTGCCAGGCTGATCAGGGTCGGTACGAGCAGGTACAGGCCGAACGCGACAAACGGGGAGGGCATGCCGGATTCAACCGCCACGAGCAGGTTCTGCGGGTTCCCAATCGGGCTCATGACACTTCCCGTTGTTATGGCAAATGCAAGGGCAAGGAGCAGGAGTTTTGGCCGGATCCTGCACCGGACGGCGAGCGCAAGGACGAGCGGGGTGCCGATGATGGCCAGCGTATCGTTCATCAGGAGAGCGGAAAGAATCCCCAGGCCAAAAAGGATGACGAGCACAACCTGGACCGGGTTGCGTGTCCAGCAGAAGAGCCGGTGTGCAAGGTATGCGAGATACCCGCTCTGAACCAGCGCCTCCCCAACGACAAACATACCAAACAGGAAGAGCATGACATCGATATTGATGGCCTGCAGCGCGTTGGCCGGCGCAATCTGGCTGGTGATCAGGACTGCCAGCGCTCCGCCAAGCATGATCTGCCATATCTTCAGGTTGAACCTGCCCACCTGCCGGACGGCGATCAGGATAAAGACCAGGGCAAGGACGATGACTGCGAGGTACGTGCATGTATGTTTTTGTTCTGGTGAGATGAGGCTTGGGGTAGGATCAAGGAAAAGCCGGACACGCGGGCAGCGTGCTGAGTGGAATGGAGCCGAACCCCGTCATTCGATAAGGCCGGTAAATGGCAATACAGAAATAGCATTCCGGCGGAAATCTCTGTATATGCAGAAAAAGGCCCTTCTCGTTGTGGTGCTGCTGGTGCTTGCCCTCGTTGCCTGTGCCGGTTGTACCATCCACTCTCCCCCGCCACAACCTACACCGGTCCCTACCACCGTCCCGACAACGGAACTGACCACCGTCCCAACCACCATCGCAACAACCGCGCCTACCCCGACACCCACCCGGTCCACCATTCCCGAGCCAACCCAGGAAATGCCCCCCCAGTGGCCGCTCTCCATCAGTGTCGAGAAGGCGGGGACGTATTCGATGACAGTCATCACCCACCTGGACGGGGGAAAAGGACTCTATTCCGTCCTGAAGCTCACGTCCCGGGTCACGCAGCCTGATGGCACCGTTACCGAGAAATCCCTTGACCGGCCAAAGATGGGCGACGTAATCGAGATCGAAGGAAGCAAAGGGGCTGACCGGGTGGAAGTGATCGTTCTCACAACATCCGGAGATGAATACAAAATCATTGACCAGCAGCTCCAGTACAAGAGCCGCCAGTAAATCCTTTTTCACAGTTTTTTTCACGAATCGTTGCGAAAACGGTCAATACGCAGTTAATTTTTACAAAAAAGGGTTTTTCCAAACCTATGAAAAACGGGTATTTTGTGTATTTTTTTTGTGAAAAAACATTATTATTTATTGACGGACCAGTGCAGCAGGACACCGCTCTCCATCCGCCGTACCTCAAGGAGCGTGAGCCGGCAGAATTCAGCCTCGTCAAGGAACCCGGGGCCATCCGCCAGGGTCGGGGCATCCTTCCCGCCGATGATGATGTTGCCGATGAAGGTATAGATCTCGTCCACAAGCCCGGCAGATACCAGGCCCGCGATAATCGTTCCCCCGCCTTCCACCATCAGCCGGCTGATGCCCAGCGCCCCCAGTTCATCGAGAAGGCGGACAAGGTCAACCTCTTCCTCACCGGCAACGATGACCGTGGCAAGTGACCGGAGAGCTGCAACCCGCTTTTGGTCAGCCCGGGCCGATACCGCAACTACGCGTTTGCCGGGGCTCTTGTGCAGGATTGAAGCGTCGAGCGGGATCCGTGCAGTGCTGTCAACAACCACCCGGACCGGATGCTCGTCAGTGCCCCGTTCACGGCGTCGCTTTTTGCATTCATCCGACTTGACCGTCAGCGAGGGATCATCGGCAAGCACAGTCCCGATCCCGACCATCACGGCATCGCAGCTGGACTTGAGCCGATCAACCCGGGCGAAGTCCTGCTGGCCGGAGATCTTCACCTGCCGGCGCTGGATGGTTGAGAGCTTCCCGTCAGCGCTCATTGCTGCATTCACTATCACATAAGGCCGCATACCGTACTCGTGTTTGCGCCGTCAGGTTATGAAACCGGCTGGTTTTTGCCCTGCCCCACCGGGAAGTCACCTTAAAATAACAGGAGAACCAATGGCGAGAGTAATATGGGAGATCAGAACAGCCTGCCACGCAGTGATGCCATTTCGCACACGGATCTGGTCAGGTTCATTGTCATTCTCTCGCTCACCATCAGCTGCATTGTCATCTCAGCGGTGGCATTCTCCCGTTCCATTCCCTATATCAACTACCAGCTCTTCTTCATCCCGATAGTCTACGCCGCGTACTTCTATCCCCGCCGGGGGGTCTATGTAGCTGCCATCTGCGGCGTGGTGTACCAGGCGGTCGGCTACTACTACAGCTTCCCTGACGGCGTGCAGATGCTTGGCGTGACGACAGAGGCGCTCTTCTTTGTCATCACGGCCATCATCATCGCCTACTTCATCGACACAATCCGGTCCGGCGAGGCCCGGTACCGGACGGTCTTTGAGCACTCCCAGCTGGGTATCGTCCTGTTCAGCCGGGAGAACTTTGCCATCCGGCAGACTAATGCCAAGTTTGCCTCGATGCTTAATTTCTCCGAGCAGGAGATCATCACATCCACATTCACAGACCTTCTTGTGAACGAACGGGAGAAAGAGAGGTTCATTGAGCGGATTGACAAAAATGACGAGACGTCCGACTTCGAGACCCGGCTTGCGGCTGCCGGGGGTACACCCTGCTGGGTGAACCTCTCCTGGAGCCGGATTGACGAGGAGACGGTAAGCTGCACGGCAATCAACATCAACACCCGCAAGCTTGCCGAGAAACTCAACAATGACAACATGATGAAATACCGGCAGCTCACCGAGAATTCTCCGACCGGCATCCTCATTGTGCAGAAAAGCACTATCCTGTATGCCAACCCGTCCTTTTCAGCGTTCTCCGGCTACCTCCCGGCTGAACTGACCGGAAAAGAATTGTCCGAATACATTGACAAGCCGGACATTCACCGGTTCAGGGAATTTGCCACCCACTGGTCAGAGCAGAAACCCATTGCCGGCCAGGGGGAATTCCGGTTTGTCCGCAAGGATGGCGAGATCAGGGTCGGCGTGCTCTTTACCAACCCGATCATCCATGCCAACAAACCGGCAACCATGATCAATGTCATGGATATCTCCGAGAAGCTCAGGCTCGAAGAGAAGATCCACATGGATAACGAACGCCGGCGCGGCATCATCATTACCGTGGCCCATGAGCTGCGCACGCCGCTCCAGCCCATCCTCGGGTACCTGAACCTGCTCATTTCCGACCCGCAGGGGTTCAGTATTGTGGATGATACCAAAAAGATCCTCGAACGGTGCCTGGTCAGCGTTGAACGGGAGCGGCTGATCATCAACCAGATGCTCGACCTCTCTGTCCTTGAAAGCGGAAAACTCCAGCTGAGCCTCGCATCATCCCCGCTTGAACCCATTGTCCAGTCCGTGCTGGATGCCGGCGGATACCAGACAAAAGCAGAAATTTCCGTCAGCCTTCCGCAGGGAATCACCCTTTCGTGTGACCGGGACAGGCTCTATAGCGTCTTTGACTCCCTCATCTCCAATGCCATCAACTACTCAAAAGCCCCGCGGAAGATCGAGATCACATACCGGACAGAAGCTTCCGATGCCTTCCACCACATCGCTATCCGCGACAATGGCATTGGAATCCCGCAAGAGTCCCTGCCCTATATCTTTGAGCCGTTCCAGCTTGCCGATGCCGCAAAACTCTCCCGGAAATATGACCGGATCGGCCTTTCGCTCTCGATTGCAAAGAAGGTCATCCAGATGCATGGCGGGGATATCACGGTCCAGAGCATCGTGAACCAGGGCAGCACGTTCACCATTCACATCCCCAAGGAGGTGACGGACCATGCGTAAGATCATGCTCATCGAAGATGACCAGCAGATCCTGGAGATGATGGACGTACTGTTACGAAACATCGGCTATGAGCCCGTCCTCGTTCCTGATGTGCTGGAAGCCCTTGAGCGGGTCAGGACGGATCCTCCGGATCTTGTCCTCCTGGACATCATGATGACGCCGATGAACGGCTGGGAGTTCCTTGAACGGGTGCGGGAGAAGTACCAGATCCGCTCGCTTCCCATCCTGCTCTTTACTGCAGCACCGGAGGTTGAGGAGAAGATCGCGCTTTTAAATGATCCGAAACTGGGGGTTCTCCAGAAACCGGTCTCGATCCCGGAACTCAGGGCGGGCTTACGCAGGTTCCTGCCGGACTAAAAAAACCCGGCCCTCATCTTCACCCGTTATGCTTCCTCAATCACAGCATGGGTGAGGTAGACCTCCCCCTCACCATGCATCCGCGGATAGTCCCGCAGGGGAAGGAAACCCGCAAGGAACCGGGCATGCGGCCGGCTGACCATGTGGGCATTGTTCTCTTCCGGCGCAGCAAGGGTCGTTTGATACACCGGTGCCCCGTCAAGGATCCGGCCGTCACTGGTTCGCTTCTCGCCCACACGGAAGAAGAGCTGTTTGTATTTTACCAGGGTCCCGTAATTGGCAGACCCGGATGCTTTGATGATCTTCTCCAGGCGCCGGAGCGGAAAGGTCCGGAGGCAGAGTGCAGAGATCTCACTAGCCGAGCGGTACACGTAGATGTCAGAGAGCCCGTACTGCTGCTGGAGCCGGCGAAGATCCGCTTCAATCCGCACCAGGTTCCTCCGGGCCGGCCACTGGAAGAGGGGGATCTGGCGGTCAATACCAGGCACGGCACTGACAAGGAACGTTGCGTACGAGACTGATGGTTCAGGAACAGGATCTGGCTTTGACCTGACCCCGAACCGGTGACAAAGCCAGGATATGATACGGTAGCCTCGAAGAGAGCTGTCATCTCCCGCGGACGGGATCAGTGGGGTACTTAGTGTAACCCGGGGGACATATTTAAGAATTTCCCGGGCCGGGAGAGCCAGCTGTTCCGGAGAGAGGACGGTACAGACATAGCCGGTCTTTGAGTTGATGGTGCCGGGGACACGGATAATCCGCCGGGTATCCGGGGTGACCCGCGCATCGACCGCGATTCCTTCAGCCTGCACCCTGACAAGGATTGCCCGCCGGCGGGCCTTTGCAGCATCCTCGCGTTCCCGGGGATCCGCTGCCGGGTACCGGACCGTATCAGTACAGACCACGTGGAAACCCTTGCTGCCCGAGAAGGCGATATATTTTACTGGAAGCCCTTCATCATGGCAGAACGCAACCAGCCGCAGGGCATCAGCACGGGCCGCATCAAGGTTTGCTAACGAGAACGGGGCCCGGTCAAGATCAAAGACAATATCGGAGGAGAGGAGGATGTTGTCTGCAAGGGGTGTCCTTTCGCGTCGCCCGAGGTTCTCCGGCGCAAGCCAGCAGCTTGTTGAATAATATACATCGGTTGGCCGGTATCGGATAAGCCACCGCTGCAGGATGGCAGCGGAACGGATCCGGTCCGGGATCTTCAGGAACGTGCCGCGGGGCAGGAGGATACGGAAGTGGCGGTGGGAACAATCAGATATAACGGAAAGGTCCGGCAGGGTTTTCTGGTAAAAAGAGCGGATGGGATCGGTCATATCCCGCTACTTGAGGAGCTGCTCGTAGTTCTGGCTTTTTAAATAGTCGAGGAATCCTTTCTTTGCCTTTGCCGAAAGACCGCTCGTTGCTTCTGCAGCAACCTGCTCAAGCTCGGTTCTTTTCTGATACGGGTCGTTGACTGCCGCTATAC
>JAAZNH010000070.1 GCA_012798365.1 Methanomicrobiales archaeon
GCCGGAGGGGTTTGATGATCGAGAATTTTTCATCGGTCAGGATGATATTGCCATCATCAAACAATTCCAGGATAAGGTTATAGGTCGCGGCCCCTTTGCCGATCTCGATGATGAGGATCCGTTCCAGGCCATGCTGCCGGATACCAAGCACCTTACCGCCGGAGATATATTTCCGCAGGAGCATGGCGTACTGCGGTGGGTTCTTGGGCGGGTCCGGCAGGTCTTTGACCAGGTGTGCCCGGCGGCCTGCCTCGATGATGAACTGGTACCGTGCCTTGTTCTCGCCATTGATGCGGATGCCCATGGTCCGCGGGTCGAACTGGTAGATCTTGTCGATCCAGAGCGGCAGCTTCTCCGATAATTCTGATGCCATTGCCCGGACATCAATCCCGCTCATTCCCTGTTCAGACGCCATAATTCTGTACCAATTTAATATGGCTTGCGCACTAAAAAATAAGACTACTGGAGTAGCGGGATGAGCGAATCAGAAACCGAAGAAAAGCCGGTCCAGACCAAAAAGCAGAAGACCCGGGCTGACAAGCAGGTCGAGCATATCAACCGCATTAAGAGGACCCTTGTTGCCACGTTCATGGGAATATTGACCGGTGCAATTTCCTATTATGCCGGGGGTGCACCGGATGCAACCGGCCACCAGCCGGAGGGTGCCCTGCTCGGGTTCATGCTCATGCTTGCCGGTATTGTCCTGCAGAAACACATCTTCATGCTCTCGGGCATGGACACGTCAAAACTGGGCGGCAAAGACTGGTTCTACCAGGGATTCATGACATTTGCCTTCTGGTTCATGACCTGGACCATCCTGCTGACGGCAATCCCGAAATAATCTCTTTTTGTGATTACAATGAGAATAGCAATCGTCCATAAGGATCGCTGCCATGCAAAAAAGTGCGGCCGTGAATGTATCCTCTTCTGCCCGCGTGTCCGCACCGGGGATGAGACAGTAACCATCAGTGAAGAGGGAAAAGCCGTCATCTCCGAGGAACTCTGTGTCGGGTGCGGTATCTGCATCAAGAAATGCCCCTTTGATGCCATTGATATCATCAGTCTTCCCGAGGAGCTTGAGCATCCCACCCACCGCTATGGCCGCAACGGGTTTGCCCTGTACGGCCTGCCGGCCCCGGCTGACGGGAAAGTGACCGGTATCCTGGGCGCCAATGGTATCGGTAAGAGTACCGCAATCAAGATCCTCTCCGGCCAGCTGCGGCCTAACCTCGGGAATTTTGATGCCGAAGTTGCCTGGGAAGAGATCTTCAAACGGTATGCCGGGACTGAACTCTTCGATTACCTCCAGACGGTCTCGAAAAAGAGCATGAAGATTGCGTCCAAGCCGCAGTACATCGACTTTATCCCCAAGGTCTTCAACGGCACGGTCCGGGAGCTCCTGAAGACGACCGATGAATCCGGAAGGCTTGGCTCCATCCTGCCGGTCCTTAAGCTTGATTCGATCCTGGACCATGACATCGGGACACTCAGCGGCGGCGAACTGCAGCGGGTTGCAATTGCGGCCTGCCTTGCCCGGGAAGCGGACCTCTATTTCTTTGATGAGATCACCCCGTTCCTGGACATCTACCAGCGGATTGCAGCAGCAAAACTGATCCGGGACCTTGCAACAAAAAAACCGGTGGTCATTGTCGAGCACGACCTTGCCATCCTTGACATGCTCGCAGATACCGTCCATGTCGGCTATGGCAAACCTTCCGTCTTTGGTATCATCACCCGGCCAAAAGGAGTCCGGGTCGGCATCAACCAGTACCTGGAAGGGTTCCTGCACGAAGAGAACGTCCGGTTCCGCGACACCCAGGTCATCTTCGAGAAGCGCGCCCATGACAAGGGGTCTCACCGGGACGACCTGTTCATCATCCCGGAAATGACCAAGGATTACGGTGCGTTCCACCTCACAGTTTCCGGCGGAACAATCCGGTCCGGCGAAGTGCTGGGCGTGGTGGGGGCAAACGGTATCGGCAAAAGCACGTTTGCCAAGCTCCTTGCCGGTGCAGAAAAACCCACCACCGGGTCACTTGAGACAAATCTCCGGATCTCGTACAAGCCCCAGTACATCAAGGGCGAGACCTCGGACAGCGTCGAGTTCTTCCTGCGCCAGATCACGACAAAATTCGATTCATCGATGTACCAGCACGAGATCATCGAGGCGCTCAACCTCCAGCCGATCCTCCAGTCCTCGGTCAACACGCTCAGCGGTGGTGAACTGCAGCGGGTTGCCATTGCGGCCTGCCTCTCCCGCGACGCAGATCTCTACATCCTTGATGAACCCAGTGCCCATCTCGATGTCGAGCAGCGGGTGAAGGTGACCCGGATGATCAAGCACCATGCCGAAGGAAAAGAGGTTGGCATCATGGTCATTGACCACGATATCTACCTTGTCGACATGATCAGCGAGCGGATCCTGGTCTTTGAAGGCGAGCCGGGGATCAGCGGTACGGCTGCCGGCCCCTTCCCCATGCGGGATGGCATGAACCGGTTCCTGCGCGAACTGGATGTCACGTTCAGGCGGGACCAGAGCGGCCGGCCCCGGATCAACAAACCGGAGTCGTTCCTTGACCGGGAACAGAAAGGGCTTGGGGAATATTATTACTATACGCAGGATGAAGCCTGATAATCTCTCCTCC
>JAAZNH010000071.1 GCA_012798365.1 Methanomicrobiales archaeon
CCCGATGTGACCGCAATGGAACCTGACGCGAGGGACGATCCTCCCACCATAGAATCCGAGTTTGCGACTACGGTCAAGTACCTTGACCTGTACGTGCGGCAGAAGACCGATCTCTTCATACAGAACTATGTTTTCGAGCCCTTCGATATGCTGGGTACGAAACTGATGTTCCTTGCGATTGTGCTCACGCTCCTTGCCACCGGGACCCTCATCTTTGTTGCGGGAATAATCCTTTTCATTGCAACGCTCGTCCCGCTCTGGGCTGCACTCCTCATATCCGCGGTGGGAGCGTTCCTTGTCGCAGCAATCCTTGCCCGCGTGTTCTTCTACAAAAAGATCGTCCTGAATACCCCCACTGCACGGGAGATGATGAACCGTGAACGACCGTAGGCCAATCACCGAGGACGATATCCTCTTAACTGAGATGCTGCTGGCCCGGTCCTACGGGAACCTGAAGCGTTCCGTGGTCAGGACATCTTCCGACACGCTTGGCGTGATCGGTGACTCCCTGGGAACCGCGGTTCGAAAACACCCGTATGCAACAGCCGGCGCCGCAGTCGGCGCCGGGATCCTGCTCGTCGGCCTTTTTAAGATGATGGGGATGGGCGGGAATTCCGGCGACCGGCGCTGCGACGGGGATCGGGACCGTTCATCCCGGTCCAGTAGTGGCATGGATCTCGTGTCCATGCTCATGCCGCTCGTGATGCCCTACATCACGGCATACCTGGAAAATTTCCTGGGATCACGGTCCGGCCGGCGGGGCAATTAAGGGAGAACGGTTTCTTTCCCTGCCCTCTTTTTCCGTTGAGCCGCCGGGAAATCACTCATACTCTTCCCCAAGAAAAAGACAATTACACCGGGTTTTCCCTTCATCGAGGACATATCCCGATGAACTTCCAGAATATACAACCGGCACCGCGGGTGCCGGAAGGAGATGACCGACATGATACTTGTAGATGCACACTGTTTTATCAGGACTGAACGGATGAAAGATTTTGAAAAAGAGGCCCGGAAGATCATCCCGCTCGTCAATCGCGAACCCGGGTGCACCCGGTATGAATTGCATACAGACATTCTCACCAGTGAATTT
Source organism: Methanomicrobiales archaeon (assembly GCA_012798365.1). Classification (GTDB taxonomy): domain Archaea; phylum Halobacteriota; class Methanomicrobia; order Methanomicrobiales; family Methanospirillaceae; genus Methanoregula. The sequence goes on from JAAZNH010000071.1 coordinate 1,091, forward strand.
CACTTCATCGAAGAATGGAGCGCCCGTAAGCATCTCGATGACCATATCTCCCGCCCTCACATGAAAGCATATTTTACCAAAACCCGACCCTGGCATGCTGCCCCGACAAAGCTGAGGATCTACGATATCAGCTCAGCACAGTCGGTTGCGATGAAAGACTGACCGGGGATTTTCCCCCGCAACACTGTTTTTTCCGATCAGATCCAAAAAGGCCGGCCACCCTTGGGTTTTGTAAGGGCATAATCAAATCACAGTAGCCACTACCGGGGTACCTAAAGAGTCTCCCCGGAGACAGGGACACTCGATCCGGGAAATGTTCAGGGTAATCACAGGATCATACACGATCTGTAAAAATCATTGGCAGCAAGCCTGCGCCTTCCGGGACAGCAGACGCACGTTCCGGGGGTATTTTTTATCAGGACAACCTATCTCAGGGAAAAGGACTACCCATTATGACCATCGTCCTGGCTTCACCGTTAAAATATATCCAGGGGCCCGGGGAACTTGCCCGAATCAGGGGCCACCTCTCCCGGCTGAAAGGACCCTTCCTGTTTGTCATGGCAGGCTCTGCGTACCGGAACCTCCAAGGAATCATCGCCGATAGTTTTCAGGGCTCCGGCATGCGCCCGGTTTTCGAACAGTTCCGGGGAGAATGTACCCGTAACGAGATTAACCGCCTGCGGGAGATCTTCATGGCAAACCACTGCACAGCGGTTGTCGGCATTGGCGGGGGCAAGGCGCTGGATACAGCTAAAGGAGTTGCTTATTTTGAACAGGTTCCGGTGGTTTCAGTACCCACCATTGCATCAACCGATGCTCCGACCAGCGCAATCGCTGTTACCTATACCGAGGACCATGTCTTTGACGGCAATATTCTCCTGCCAAAGAACCCGGAGATCGTGCTCGTGGATACCGAAGTGATTTCGCGGGCACCGGCCCGGTTCCTTGTTGCCGGGATGGGGGATGCCCTCTCAACCTATTTTGAGGCAATGGCCAATGCTGTATCGGACCATGACAATTTTGCCGGGGGAAAACCGGGCAACACCTCCGTTGCCCTCGCACGGCTCTGCTACGAGATCCTCCTCCGGGACGGCCTTACCGCAAAACAGGATGCAGAAAAGGGGGTCTGCTCCCGCGAACTGGAGAGCGTGATTGAAGCCAACATCTACTTGAGCGGCGTCGGATTCGAGAGCAACGGGATTGCCTGTGCCCACTCAGTCTATAATGCCTTCACGGCACTTCCATCCTGCCACCACATGTACCACGGGGAACTGGTTGCCTTTGGCACCATCGTCCAGCTGGTGCTGGAAAAACGGAGCGGGAAGGAGATCGAAGAGGTGCTCCGGTTCTGTACGAGCGTCGGACTGCCGGTCACGTTTGCCCAGATCAGCACCAGTGAACTGACCATGGATGAGATTATGACCGTTGCCCGGCTTGCCTGCAGCCCGCAGAATTTCATGGACAGCATGCCGTTTGAGGTAACTCCGGAAATGGCTGTAGAAGCACTGCTCGCGGCAGATGCCCTTGGCCGGAAATTCATCCATACCATCCGGGCCTGATCCGTTTTCCTGCATAACTGACCCCGGCGAGGGAAAAAAGAGCCAGGGGCGGGGAATGGTCCGAAGTGATTTACGCGCAGGAGGGGGAACATAGGCCCGTTTTTTTCCTGCTGCGGCATTCGATGGACCAGAGAAAACCTATTATCCAGCCGGACATACACCATTGATTATGCTACCCCCCAAAAAGACCGTTATCGAAGACACGGAAGAGAACCGGCAAATCTGCCGCAAGTACTGCACGATCTGCCCGAACTACAAGACGCACCACCTTGAGAAGTTTTCGCCCACCGAACTCTTCTGCGCACAGGGCCCCTCCTCCTGCACGGACAAAAAAGAGATCCGGTGCTTCTGCTTTGGCTGCGAGGTCTTCTTAAAGAACCACCTTCGCCTCGGGTACTTCTGTACACGGGGATAAGTGCCGCGATTAACAAAACCCCCCCGGAGCCGGGCCTTCATCCCGCCCGGACAAGCCATTGTCGCACAAGGACCACCTGCCAGGATACCATCACGTTCTTTTTTCTCCTCCATCCACCAACGGATCACCATGCCCCTGAAAGCGATTGTTGAAAACACGACCATTATCGCTTCCGCGCTTTCCGGGGAGGAATGGGCAGATCTTGCACGGCGGCATAAAGCGGGGTTGCCAATAACCATGGCCTGCTGCGGTGCACCGGGACACCTGCGCATATCCCGCCGGGGCACCCGGC
>JAAZNH010000011.1 GCA_012798365.1 Methanomicrobiales archaeon
CCGGTGGACGTGAAGGGTATCGTGGAAAGTATCCTCAAGGAGGAGGTGTAAGGAATGGCACTCGCTGACAAGTACGACAAGAAGATCGAGGCCGCAGACCTCCCCCAGAAGACCAAAGACCAGCTCCGGAAATACCTTGACGGCAAGGAGATCACTGACACCCAGTTCAAGCAGATCCTTGACCGGGTCTTTGCAGAGTACCAGAGCACCCGTATCGAAGCCTGTGAAGCAGTCGGTGTGATTGCAGCACAGTCCATTGGTGAGCCGGGCACCCAGATGACGATGCGTACCTTCCACTACGCTGGTGTCGCAGAAATCAACGTTACCCTCGGTCTCCCGCGTCTCATCGAGATCATGGATGCGCGAAAAGAGCCCAGCACCCCCACGATGACTGTCTACCTGGAATCCGGGTATGCTGATGACCGTGACAAGGCCCGGGAAGTCAGCTGGCAGATTGAGGCGGCGCCTCTCCACGAGTTCGGTGACATCACCACCGATATGGAGAACATGCACGTGGTCGTCCACCTCAACACCAAGGTCTGCGACAAGCGCAAGATCGCGGCCATGGACATCATGGAAGCCGCGCCCAAGAAGATCCGGGACCGCCGCCACTACCGTGATTTCGAGCACGAGATCGATGAAGCCAATGCGACCCTGATCTTCACCCCCAAGGACAAGGAGAGTTACCAGAACCTCTTCCAGCTGGCAGAACATGTCAGGAACGTCATCGTCCAGGGTATCGATGACATCGTCCGTGTGGTCGTCAGGAAGGAAACAGGAGAATATATTCTTTATACTGAAGGATCCAACCTTAAGGACGTATTTGATGTCGTTGGCGTGGACACCACGCGGACCCGCACCAACAATATCAGCGAGATCGCAAACGTGCTGGGCATCGAGGCGGCACGGAATGCGATCATCCATGAAGCGGTATCCACGCTCAATGAGCAGGGTATTGCGGTGGATGTCCGCCACCTCATGCTCGTCTCCGATATGATGTGCATGGAAGGCGAAGTCAAACAGATCGGCCGTCACGGTATCGCCGGCGAGAAGGAGAGCGTTCTCTCCCGTGCTGCGTTCGAAGTGACTGTCAATCACCTGCTCGATGCAGCCGTCGCAAATGAAGTTGATGAACTGAGCGGCGTAACAGAGAATGTCATTGTCGGCCAGCCGATCCAGCTCGGCACCGGTGATGTCAAACTTGTAGCAGTCAGACAGAAAGACAACTAATCAAAAATTTTGGTATAACCCGAGAAACCTACGAGGAATTGTACATGGATTTTAATGCTTCACTCAGAAGGGCCATCAAGACAGGAAATGTAATTCTTGGCCAGAACAACACGGAAAAATGCGTACAGGAAGGAAAAGCCCAGATGGTTGTTGTTGCAAGCAACTGCCCAGCATCTTTCAAGTCCAAGCTCTCAGAAAACGCCGGTCTCTTCATCCACACCTTTGAAGGATCCAGCGTTGCACTCGGCAAAGCATGCGGTAAGCCGTTCATGGTCAGCACCCTTGCCATCGTGACTCCCGGTGAGTCTGATATCCTCTCTTTAAAGAGGGCATAACCGGGGGCCGCCTGTTATGGTCGAAGTGAAACTGACTGAAGACTGTATGCGCCTGATCTCCCAGTTCGAGAGCCTTACCGGTGCAGGCAGCCGCGACTGCGTTGTGGATGACCGCAATGCCCGGCTCATTTTTGTCATCAACCCCGGCGACATGGGGCTTGCAATCGGCAAGAAGGGTGCCTCCATCAAGAAGGCATCCGAAGTGATGGGAAAGAAGATCGAAGTTGTCGAGTACAACAACAATGCTGAACAGTTCTTAAAGAACTGCTTCCTCCCGGCCCAGGTCACCTCCATCCTTTTCGAGGGTGAGGCAGACCAGCAGACCGCCACGGTCGAAGTCCGTGACGAGGACCGGGGCATTGCCATCGGCAAGGACGGAAAGAACATCTTCAAGGCAAAGAAGCTCGCCCTGCGCCAGCACAATATTGCCGATGTCCAGATCCTCCAGAAACCGATGGACGGCCAGCCTGTCGATGATGACGGGCAGGCCCACCTGTAACTTTTCTTTTCTTTCCCGGCACCTGCCCGCGTGCATCTTCCCGCGGCAGTGTTCCCTGGATATCTCGGGAGCCTTAATGGATGTATCTTTTCGCGCATGTCCTTTCCGGTATCCTTCTTGGCACCGTCTTTTTTTACCTGCTCCAGGATCGCAGGGTATTTCCGGTATGCATTGCCGGCGCGCTCCTCCCGGACCTTATTGACAAACCCCTTGCCGTTCTCTTCCCGGAACTCTTCGGGGCGAGCCGGACGCTTGCGCATGCATTTTTGTTCTTCCTGGGAATCCTACTTGTGGCGCTCGTCCTCTGGCACTACCGGCAGAACCTTTTAGGTGTTGCGTTTGCCTGCAGTGTTCTGCTTCACCAGGTCCTGGACTCGACCTGGAACATCCCTGCCATCTGGCTCTTCCCGCTGCTCGGGCCGTTTCCCGTGATCATTGTTCCGGATTACGTGCGCCACTCCCTCTGGATGGAACTCTCAAGTCCCTCCGAACTGGCCTTTGCGCTCGCGTCCTGTCTTCTTCTTGCTGCATGGTACCCCGAGTGGATCGCAGGGTACATGCCCCGTCTCACCGCCCGGCATCTCACCGTCTTGCGCATGGTTGCTGCAGCGATTCTTGGCACCTTCGGTTTCATCTTCCTGGTATACGGGCTGCAGAATGCTTCCGGCTCATTCCTTGCCCCGGAATATGCCCCGCTGACCAGCACCATGGCAGGGATTCTTGCTCTCCTTGGGGCAACCGCTCTTGCCGTGCTCTGCCTTTCCCGCAGTCCCAAAAGTATACCGCGATGATTCCAGCGCATCACCCGGTATTGTAATCCTGAGCCGCGGGCCACCGCAATCTATTTCATACCGCTCGTGTCCTTATGACACATATGGCGCTTGAGAAACCCGTGCTCCGGGCAGGAGCAATCCTGCTGGTCCTGGTCCTGGTTGCCTCGGCGGGCTGCCTGCTCTTCAAACCCCCGCAGGAACCCGTGGTCGGGATCTGGGTCTGGACCTATTCAGCGGATAACACCATTTATACCGACACCTTCACAGCAGATGGGACCTATGTCTCCACCTCTTCAGATACCTCTGTAACAGCAACGACCGGCACCTGGACGAAGATCCGTACCAATGAATATCTTGTCCGGTGCGATGATGGATCGGTGTACACGTGGATCTACCACCCGGAGACCGATACGATAACCCAGCCGGAATATCCCGATGTGCCCAGTTACCGGCAGGGCAAACAGCCGAAATAACCCTGGTAGACTTCCCTCCTTTTTTCCCAGCGCCGCTGCTTGTCGATATGGTTCTTGCCGGCCTGAATATTACTCAAGGCACGTATCTGCATCACCCGTTGTGGGAAGGTGCGATCATGATCTATGGCCTTGGCACCCTCTTCATCGGGATCCTGCTCGTGATGATTACGTTCAAGCGGCCGTGTTCTCCACAAGAGATGATAAAAACCTGACAAAAACGGGAACCAGAAAAGAAAAACGGGCCTGGGGGGATTCGAACCCC
>JAAZNH010000072.1 GCA_012798365.1 Methanomicrobiales archaeon
CCTTTAAGACCTCAATGACCTTCTCACGGAAGATGCCGGCATTCTCCACTTCATCAAGGAGGATGAGCGGGGCGTTGCTGATCAGGATCGCGTCGGCAACCATCAGCGCCCGGGTCTGGCCTCCAGAAAGGGCGGAGATCCTGCATGACGCGTGGATCTGCTCACCCGTGAACTGGTTTGCAAGAGTGATGGTCTCAGTGATGATATCTGCACCGGTCATCCTGCGGGCCTTCACGTGCATGGCAAGGAATGCCTCGACCGTCATGTCGGCAAGGCACTTGGTGTTCTGGGTGATGAGCGCGATGGGCTTTTTGGAGGGATCGCGGATGAACTCTTCCGGGGGCACCTGCCCGTTGACAAGAATGGTCCTGCCAGTCGACGTATCATTCTGGGCAAAGACCTCGATATCGTTGATGAACGCGGTCTTTCCGGAACCGGTGGGCCCGACTATCGAGATCGTGTCCCCCGGGCGTATGACAATCGGTTCGAACTGCTCCGGGTTCCCGTGCCGGTCATGCCCGGGCAGGATCGTGATCTCATGGATAGTGCAGGAACTCATAGTACCCAAAGGGCCGGGAGCTTGGATAATAGTTTCCCTTTTTGCAACAAAAATTTACCTTAAAAGGAAACATTTTATTGTTTTATTGTATTACAATCTAACAATGTTATCGAAACGGATATTCGAAACCGATTTCCGGACTGCTCTTGATGAAGAGCTGCGGCGCCGGGACATGACCATCCGGGAGCTGGCGGACCGGTCAGACATCCCGCTTGCAACCCTGTATAAGATCAGTTCCGGGGAGGTGGATGTCCGGCTCTCCACGGTAAAAAAGATCGTCGCGGTCCTTGAACCGGAACTGCCGGCGTTTGTTGCCGTGATTGCCGCCAAGTTCCTGCTCGACGAACTGGAGGGGCACGAGATCCTGATCCAGGGCAAATCCTACCGGCTCCGCGGTTACACCGCCAACTCGATCGAGGAGTGCATCATCGCCTCGGTAATGGCAGAGAAGGACGGGGCGGCCGGTATCATCTGTGCCCCGGTGCTTGCTTCCATGGTGGAGAAGATCGTTGATGTGCCGGTTGCCATCATGAAGCCGAAAGCATCGACCGTGCTCGATGCGCTGGACGTGGTTGCCCGCCGTATTGGTGCGTGAGAGCGTTTTTTAAAAAAAGATCCCTGTGCCTGCAACCCGGATGATTCCTGACAGGTTCTTATGGTACACCCGGGTGAGATCAGGTACCCCGGACGGGTTTTCCGTGAAAAAGAGGATGAAAATCCGGATTATTCCTCAAACTGCTGTACTGCTTCCGGCAGGCAGGTCACGATGCCCCGGACACCGGAGACCGTGAGCGTCAGGAGGATGGCATCCACAACCTCGGCTTTTGTTGCGCCGGCCGCTTTTGCCATCGGGACATGGGCTTTTACCGCCATCTGGTCGCCCATGGATGCTTTCATGGCAATGTAGATCAGCTGTTTTGTCTTCTGGTCAAGGCCCTTTGTCGCAACAAGCGACTGGATCAGGCCGTCGAAGGCCCCGGCAACTTCCGGCGCCTCTTCTTTGAATATCTCAAACGCATTTTTCTGCATGCGGGTATCCCCGGTATCGTTACGCGTTGTGACAGGTTAAAAGACGAGGACTGAGGGGTGTGAAACTGCGATTTTTACCGCACTGCACAATTCATTCAGTACAGAATAATTCCGGCACAAAGTATATGCCTGATCAAATCCCCGTGTTGGTTGGTGATACCCATGGTCAGGCTGAATGCTGATATGAAGGAAGCGTTTTCCAGGATGAAGATCTTCCCGGTCGCTACCGCATCAAAGGAGGGGACTCCCAACGTGATTCCCCTCGGGGTTGTCGAGCTTGTTGATGATGAGACCATCTGGCTGACGGACAACTACATGAACAAGACGCTCTCGAATATCCGCATGAACCCGAAGGTTGCGCTGTATGTCTGGGGCCCGGAGATCAAGGGCTGTTTCCAGGTCAAGGGTGTTGCATCAATTAAAAATTCCGGCGCGGAATACGAAGAGATGAAAGCAAAACTGAACAAGAAACGTCCCGAGCTTCCCGCCCGGTCCCTGATCATTGTCAAGATCACGGAAGTCTTTGAGTGCAAGCCCGGGCCAACGGCCGGGGCAAAACTGCTCTAGACAGCCGGACGATCCGGTTGTCCTTTTTTTAGCCCCACAACCGGTGCCCGCACTCCCGGCAGGTCAGGTTGTGCTCTCCACGCCATCATCCGGATAACGGAATGCCTGCCGCGGGATATGGATCTCGAACCGGGCACCTTTCCCGGCAAGCCCGGTCTCCTTCAGCGTGAGGCCGGTGATGGAGAGGATCTCCTGCGAGAGGAAGAGTCCAAGGCCGGTATTCTTGAAATACTGGCGCTGGAAGATCTTCTCCTTGACCTCGTCCGGCACACCAACCCCGTCATCTTCGCAGATGATGACAAGGGAGCCAGGACGCGATTCGGCAGTAAACCGTATCCGGGCAACCCTGCCGCCATGGCGCAGGGAATTGTCAATCAGGGTGTAGAACACTTTCTGCAGAAGAAGGTCTGCATAGACTTCAACCATGCCGACATCGACAGAGAGCGTTACGCCTTTGAGGTTCAGGGACTCCCCGGCATGGGCGATGACATCGGAAACCCGCTGCCATTCCGGGATCCGCACGCCGACATCCTGGTAGTCCCTGGTGAACTCGATATGGCTGCGGATGGATTCGGCAGCTTTCTTCTCCCGCTCCAGGTACATGAGGAGAGCGGGGTCGGTTACTTTCTTCTTGGCAAGTTCCAAAAATCCAAAGAGGCTGGTGAGCTGGTTGAGGATATCGTGCCGTGTGATACTGTAGAGGAGGTTGAGCTTGTGGTTGGCAAGCTTGAGCGCCTCCTGGGCACGGACTTTTTCCGTAAAGTCCAGAAGCGATGCCACAGACTGCCCTGTTCCGGGGATAACGTCAATGGTTACGAAGATGTTGCGGATCTCCCCGCTCTTTGTGACGAAACGGAATTCATAGTTGCGCAATGCCGACTGGTGGTTTTCCCTGCGGAGCTTGTGCTGGGCAAGCATCCGGTCGAGATCTTCTTTTACCACCAGCGTTGTCCAGCTCATCCTGCGTTCGATCTCCGGCGGGGTATACCCGCTCATCCGGTAGAATTCAGCATTGGCAAGGCTGATGATCGTATCTGCTTCGATGAGGACTACGGCAGTGCCGGTGGTCTCAAAGAGTGCCCGGTACCGCTCCTCGCTCTGGCGAAGTGACCGCTGGGCCTGCACTTTCTCCGTGATGTCCATGAGCGAGGCAACCGACTGCTTTGTGCCGGGGATGATGTCGATGGTCAGGAACATATGCCGGATCCCGCCGGATTTTGTGATGAAACGGAACTCGTAGTGACGCAGGGCCGCATCCCGGTTTTCCCTGCGGAGCTTGTGCTGGGCAAGCATCCGGTCGAGATCTTCTTTTACGACAAGCGTTGTCCAGCTCATCTTCCCCTCGACCTCTTCACGCGTGTACCCGCTCATCCGGTAAAACTCTGCATTGGCAAGACCAATGGTTGTTGACTCTTCCAAGAGGAGCATTGCCGTCCCGGTTGCCTCGAACAGGGAGCGGTACCGTTCCGCACTCTGGCGGAGGGCTTCGTCAGCCTGCCGGGCACCGGAAATATCGTGGAATGTCCCTTCAACACCCAGGAAATTGCCGTTCTTGTCATAGTACATGTGGCTGCTGGTCGAGACCGGCACCGGCGTCCCATCCGCACGTTTCAGGACGACTTCCATCCCCGTCACAAAACCCTGCTTTTTGAGGGCTGCAAGGAACTCCTGGCGCTGTTCCGGGTGATAATACGTTTCAGCTGCAATGGACCTGCCTATCAGCTGGTCCGGCGTAGACCCGAGCAGCCGGAACCCGGAGGGGCTCATCATCACGAGGTTACCATCCTTGTCGCTGCGGTAATAGACGTCCTGCAGGTCGTTGAGGATGCGCCGGTAATCCTCCTCGCTTGCACGGAGGGCCTCTTCTTTATTCTTGATGTCGGTAACATCCTCAAGAGTCTCAACCGCCCCGATTATCGTTCCTTCCCGGTCACGGATTGCCGACGCAGTAAAGAAGAGCCACTTGCCATCCGGCCCCATCTGCGGGAAAAAATCCGGTGCCTCAAACGCCCCTTCCACGTACCGTGACAGGGAGTACTTCCCGGAATACCACCTCGCAATCTCATCCGGGGTGTTGTCCAGGATCAGGTCCGCAAGCACCGGGCGCTTCTCCGAATAGAACGCCTTCCACGGATCGGGGGTTCCGAGAATTTCATCCGCATGGATCCCGCTGTACTCCTCAAGCGCATGGTTCCAGCTGATGACGCGGTGGGTCTTATCCAGGACAAACTGCGGGATGGGAGATCCCCGGACAATGCCCTGCAGTTTCTCCTCACTGGACAGGAGTTCGCCTTCTTTTCTTTTGATATCCGAGACATCCTCTAACGTTTCCACCGCTGC
>JAAZNH010000073.1 GCA_012798365.1 Methanomicrobiales archaeon
AAGTACCGAAAAGGGATGTTGCGATAGTGAGGATTGATCTCCTGCTGACGGGGCTTCTTATTGCCTCAATTCTGATTTCCGGTTGCATGAATGCGGCATCTCCTGCCCCATCATCGCAACCGGGGGTGCCCTGGAGAAAGGGCGGGGCCCTGGGAACGTCAACAGAAAAAAATGATTTCTACAGAGCACTTTTTTAAAAGATAAAAAATTCCAGCCCCACGGCAACAACAAAAATAGCAATCCCCGCAAGGGCAACCGGCAGCGTATAATTTTTCACCACCGTGCCGATATCGTCCCCGGTTGTCCGCTGGACGAGCCAGAAATAGGGATCCGTCACGTACGACACGATGCAGGAGCCGGCGCTGATAAGGAGGATGAGGGTCACCGGGTGCATTGCGCTCACAACAGCGGACCCTGCCAGCACTTCAGCAGTGATGATTGCAGTCACGACCCGGGATCCCTGGGCAGTTTCGATCACTGCTGCGAGAATGAAGGGGACAAGGATTACCGGGATGGCAGCCATCAGCTGGCCCATTGTCCCTTGGGCAAACCCGCTCTGGACGATCACAAAACCGAGGGCCCCGGCCCCGCAGATGTCGAAAATGATCATGCCGGCATGTTTTGCACTCTTCGCAAGGCCTGGCGCCCTTACTGCCGGTGATGCAAGACCGATGGCAGTCACCGCACCGATCAGCATGATGAAATTGACGGTTGCCGTGTGGGAAAGCCCGAGAAGAAGATACGAGACCGGAATTGCTATGATGATCGCGATGAACGGTGCCCACGCCCTCCAGTGAAATGCAGGGGGTGGATCCGCCGTACTGACCAGGCATTCAGGGGGAGTGGGAGGCTGTCCTGATCCCATGACCTCCGGGCGGGCCCACCGGAAGAACAGGACAACGCCGGCAAGAAGGGCAAGTGAGACCGGGACAGCGATGGCATCGAAGAGGACCGGGCCTGCCGATCCGGCAAATCCGGCAATGAGCGGGATGGTGACCGGTGTCGGATAGATGAGCGCGTACGAGATGATACTGCCCACCGCGGCAAGATACAAAAGGATGTTGCGCCGGGCACGGTCTTTTTCCAGGCAGTCCAGGACCGGGTTCAGCAGGATATAGGCCGTGACACAACAGGCGATCGGCACGGCGAGCAGGAATCCGGAAAATCCGGCAAGTGCCGGGGGGTCATGGACGAGTCTCCGGATATCAGATACGATCTCCTCCGCCTGTTTCTGTTCCTGCAAAAGGATGGCGATCACTGCCCCGCACAGGATGATGATGCCGAAGGCTGAAAAGACCCTGCCTACCCCGGTAATGATCCCGACAAGTGTTGCATCCAGTGTCATACCGGCCAGGAGTCCGAAGAGGATAGAACCCCCGACAAGGGTGAAGAACGGGGATATCCGGTACCAGAGGCTCACGGCCGTGATGAGGGCAATGGTGATGATGAATGCGATGAGGAGGTCCATGCCTGATATACTATTCCCGGGTGGATCGTAAAAATGATTGGAACGGCAGTGGCCGGCACAACAACGCGTGAATGATCGGGACCGGACCGTCCCCTCATCCCGCGAGATCGGATCCAGGAAGTACTCGTGCAATGACGGGAGAAGATGCAGTTGCCCGTGCGATAATCCCGTTAATGGGGTACCGGATCACAACCCCCATCTCCCGAAAGGGTTTACCCTGCAGGGGATTGTCCTTCCCGGGCCGGTTTTCCCCGGGAGGATCAGACCCGTCCCTGCCGCGGGATGGTTGACCGGAAAAAAGATTATTTTAACAACCGCAGATCGTCTGCTGCAGCTTTTGCCTCTGCTGCAGACAGGAGACCTGCCAGGTCTTCTTCCACCAGGTAGGCAAACTTTCCCATGTGAGCCATGGTCAGTTCATCGGGCCTGATCCCCAGTTTTTCACACGCATCCTTTACCATGTCCATGGATGCGGGGCCGACCCGGCCGGCAAGGGACGCAATGACTTTTCCTGCAAATTCTGCTGCCATTTTTTCTGCCTCAGGCGGATTTTGCCTTCTTCATGTAGTATTTGACACTGACCACCATTCGTTTGAATGAGCCGGCCAGTTCCCCGATCTCGTCATCGCTGGTTACCTCAACATCCGTATTGGAGAGGTCCCCCAGGCTCACGTTGTTGGCAACCTCGGTCAGCTGTTTTATGGGCCGGGTGATGCGCAGGGCCATGAAGTAACTCACGATGATGACGACAATCATGGTCAGGAATGTCACGATCAGGATCGTGTTCTGGGTGCCGACCGATTCGGTCTTCTGCCGGATGTCTGCGGTAGTCTTGTCGAGTTTTATCTTGATGGTTGATTCGGTCTGTTTTGCCGGGGCCGAGAACTCGCTGATGTAGGTTGTTGCTGCAAGCTGGAGGGTCACGCCGTCTGCTGTTGGTGTCGGGATCGTTGTGATGACCATGTATTTGGACCGCTTCACGCCGTCGGCCTCGTTCCAGTCATAGTAGCCGGCGGAATCCTGGCCCGCAAGTGCTTTCTGGAGGATGGCATCAAAGACCGGATCGTTTGCGCCAATCGCGTTGAGGCTGGTGCCGACAACTGCCGGGTTTGAGTGGAAGTAGCTCACGTGCGTTGTGCTGTCATGGACTGCGGTATACCCGGTCTTTCCCACGGGCTGGACGGCAAGGGCTGCAAAGTACGGGTCTGCCTGGAGGTCGGCAAGTTTCATCGTGGGATGGCTTTTGATATAGATGTCCAGCTGCTTTGATACATCCTGGGCTTTCTGGGAGATGATCTGCTCGCCGAGCTGGTCCAGCGCCTTTGTGCTGTCCTTAATCGATGCATCCCCGATGGTCTTTGCATCATTCACGACAGAAAGACCCAGCGCCTTTGAATCCTGGAGCGCCACAAATCCCAGGACTGCAAGGGGGATCATCGTCAGGATGAGCATGGTCCCCATCAGTTTGATCATGATACTCATTTTCATACAGATACCTGTCCGAAAATAAGTGGATTTTGGGCGTTATTTATTAAAATCGCAAAGAATTATCGCCATTTGTTATTGCATGGCATCAAGACTTTGCGATTTTGTTATCTGGTAGTCCCGTTTCAATGGTACCCGGGAGAGTGTGAGTGTATCCAATGTCAAGAAATTCCTCTCATGCGTGCACCGGCATCCTGGTAGTCCTTTTCCTTGTTGCCGCTGTATGCACCGCCGGATGTTCATCAGCACACAGTACCGGCCCGGAACAATCCCCGTCGGGGACCCTCATCGTGCATGGCTCCACGGCCGTTACTCCGGCCCTCGAGGAGCAGGCACGGGTTTTTACTGTACAGTACCCGGACACCCGGGTTGAGGTAACGGGCAGTTCCAGCGGCGAGGCGATCTATTACCTCCTGAGCGGGAAATGCGATATTGCCCCGTCAGCGAGGCCTCCTACGGCTGCTGAATATGCCGAGGCAAAAAATACCGGCAAAAATCTCCACATGACGGTTGTCGGGTATGATGGCGTTGCGGTCCTTGTTCACAGCCAGAACCCGGTGTCTGCCATCACCTCCGACCAGATACGGCAGATTTTCTTCAACGGCAGCATCTCCGCGTGGGAGCAGATCCCGGGGTCCGGTAAGACCGGCCCCATCCGGGTGTACGTGCAGGACCCCCGGGCAAGCGCAACCGCAGAGTTCTTTGTTTCGCGGGCCGGCGCCGGCATGTCCTTTGTCCCCACGGCAGTTCTTGTTCCCGGCTCAAGCTCCGAACTGCTCTCGAAAAAGATCCTCACCGACCCGGATGGCATCACGTTCTCGTCAACTGCCTATGTCTACCCGAATATGAAGGCGCTGCAGGTCGATGGCGTGGCGCCCCGCCCGGCTTCCCTGTCGTACTCGGCCTACCCGATCTCCCGGAAACTCTATGTTATCACGGATGGAAAACCACAAGGGCTGACGAAAGAGTTCATCAATTTCCTGTTCTCTGAAGCAGGACGGAAGATCACGACCGGGAAGGGGATTGTTCCGGTATCGCAGGTGCAGCCATGAAGATCCAGCACAAGATCATTGTGTCCTTCCTCTGCGTGATGGTCCTCTTCCTTGCAGCAGGCCTTGTCATCGGTGCCAGTGTCCAGCAGATGAATGCTCTTGAGGCAACCATCAGCACGGACTATGCCATCAATGCCGAGGCGATGAAGTACCAGGACGGGGTCCGGCAGCTGCAGGTGGGCGAGTCGTTTGTTGTCCAGGGCAACACCGCGATGGGCAGCCAGCTCATAGGGGAAGGCAAAGACGGGATGGAATCAAGTCGGGCAAATCTCCGCTCGCTCGTTACTGACCCGTCCCTCTTAACATCCCTGGACGAGATTTCCCGGCTCGAAGCAGGGGTACTGGCAACCTCAGAGGAGATCGACCGGCTCTCGACATCCGCGGACCCGGCCCGGCAGGAACTTCTGAACCGGAAACTTGCAACCCTGCAGGACCAGGTCGAGGCACTGAACCTGGGGATCTCGGCGTTTGTTGACCGGACGGACCAGAACCTGGTTGCAGCCATCAAAGCAGCAAAGGAGTACGGGTCATTTACGACAACGGTTACGATCCTCAGTTTTGTCATTGCCCTGTGCATCTCCATGGCGATTGCGTTCTTCCTTGCCGGGCGCATCACCCGGCCGATTGTGAAACTGACCGGGATCGCAAACAAGGTGAGTAACGGGATCCTTGTCCACACCATCACGCGGGAATCGGATGACGAGATCGGGGACCTTGCGGACTCCTTCCGGAAGATGATCAATGCGTTCAAGGTAATCCAGAGCATGTCCGCTGTCAGGTCTGATGAGCAGATGGATGAAGATGCATGAGTTTCCAGTCTGATGCGGTGAATATCCTCCGGGCGGAGATCGGGCCTTCGGCCCCGGTGTTTCTCCGGAAATGCCTTGAGGATCTCAGAAAGGATCCCCTGGCCGTCACCGAAGCGGATATCGAGGAGATCGCGGACCGGGTGTATGACGGGATCCGCAGCATGATTGATGATGCAACTGCATTCCGGGCCCGGCATCGTATCCTCCAGATCCCGCCCAATGCCCGGGAACTGCGGCGGGCAAAGCCGCGTTCTCTTTCGGGACATACGGGTGATCGGCTCCCGGAACTGCCCCTCGACCCCCGGGCCGGCGAGCATGTCCCCCCCGTCATAGCCGGGCCGGCAGCAGCACCCGGTCCTGCCCCCTCCCCGCCTGCCCCCGCCCGGCCTCCGGATGCAGGGCCCCCCGCAACCCCTGCTGCGGAGCCGGTGGATGATCGGTCCCGGCCCGTTACCGGGCCGGCCCCTCAGGAGGGTTTCGGAACCGGTCGGCTTGTTGTTCCATCCCCCGGCCCGGCTGTGGCCGCGGATCCTTCCCTCCCGGCAAAAACCGGCACGGGAACCGGATCCCTTGCAGTGCCGGCAGGTCCCCTGCCTGCCGGAAAATCAGCGCCGGAAGCCGGATCCGCCGCCCCCGGGGATATTACCGCCCTCTTCTCCCGGATGTGCACTGACGGGCAGAAGAAGTCCCTGCCCCGGGAAGTACTGGCGCCGGAACCCGCCCTGATACGTAAGGCCGTGGAGACCGGTGCCGGGCCGGCGCCCGGGGAGGCAGTTTCAGATCCGGTGTCTTCAGCAGCCGGCCTGGATCCGGTCACCGGTTCGGACAACGGGTATAGTGGACAGGGGGATGCTGCGGAACCCAACGCGGAATCGTTAACGGACGCAGAATTTCCCGCTGTGCCGGATGACGGTGATCCCGGCATGCCGGTGCTCTCCCTGCAGGAACGGCTCCGGGATACCGTTGCCCGTCTCGAAGATGACGGGGACAACCTGGATCTCTGGTGGGAGGCAGCCGCGCTCTGTGCCCGGGCAGGAAAATACCGGGACGCAGCAGTCGCCTGCCAGAAGATGCTGGAGCTGGGCGGCGAGACTGCGGCCACCTGGCACATGCTGGGCGACTGCTACAAGAAGACCGGGCAGTACGATGACTGCGATGCAGCCTATGCACGGTCCCTGGAACTTGAACCGCAGGATCCCGTGGTCTGGCTCAAGCGGGCAAAGGTGCTGATCAACAGAAACCGGCCCGATGACGCCCTGGTCTGCTGCGATTATTCGCTCAACCTTGACAATACGTCCATGGAAGCGTGGCATTACAAGGCGTTTGTCCTGCAGAAAGCTAAACGGCCTGGAGAGGCGCTGGAGATCTACACGTACCTGCGTGACGCAGACCCGTCTGATGAGAAAGCTGCCCGGCAGGTCACCACCATCCAGCGGATGCTTGGGCAATGAGGGTGTTTTGGTTTTTTCCCTGCCCGCTGGTGTCGGCTCACTGAGATCCCGGGCTCCTGCGTGCGGTTATGAAGAACTGTTGTGATGCATCTGGTCCGCAACAATGCTGGTCCGTTCTGATGGTGTCATGCATTCCTGTCTAACAAAAACCGGCGGCTGCTTGAGGGATACTCCTATGCCGGGAATCATTACCCGGATGGGAAAAAAGTGAAGGGATCACTTTTTCCGGAACACGATCCAGTATCCGGAGTCATTGTCGATCAGTTCGTATTCGAAGATCCCTGCAGCGGCAAGCGCTGACCGGATGATATGCGGGTTGCAGCGCATATACAGGTCACGCTGGTAGGATTGCCAGCCCGGGTCCCGTTTACTCATCTGGTTCCACACCTCTTCCTGGAGCCGGGCATTGCCATACCCGTCCCCGATGTAGGCAAGCCCCCCGGGCCTGAGCACCCGCAGGCACTCCGAAAAACCCCGCGACAGGCTTGGCCAGAAGAAGAACGATCCCCTGCTGACAGCAAGATTCACGGATCCGGTCCCGAACGGAAGGAGATTAACGGTTCCCTCCATGGGCCGGACACGCTGGCTGAGCCCGTATTGTTTTACATTGGCACCGGCAATAGCTCCCGCTTTCTCTGAATCATCGAGGGCAAAAACGGTAAGGTTGGAGAGGGTGGCAATCGCAATCGCCAGGTGGCCGGTTCCACTCCCGATATCGATACAGAAGCCTGTATCGATGTCGGCTTTTGTGAGGATCTGGTGGGCAATAACCGGGAAGATCGGGAAGAACACCGACCGGGCCAGTTCATTGTCGGACCGGAAGTTGTCGGTCATCTGCAATGCTGTTGTTGTGGATAATGCATTCATGCAGGAATAATCCCCGACCGTATGCCGTGTTCCCCGGCAGGCTTTACGCAACCGCTGCCTGTCCTGCTTTTTCCCGAATCACCTGCTGCGCATTCTTCTTCTTCGTCAGCCAGATGAGGTCCTTACCGGAATAGGCAAACGCGCTCATCAGGATGACCCGGATGTGCGGCGGGATCCCCGAAGTATCTGCAGCCTGCGGTGCCAGCAGGAATTTTTTCGTCTTGTTGCTACTGCCATTCAGTACCTGGTCGAACGCACTGACCACTTCATCGGCGGGCAGCCGGTTCAGCGACACGGCGATGAATGCCTCTTCGATACCGCTCCACCTGCCCCGGCTCGCCCGGTAACAATACGTTCCCGCCAAAGACCCGGCCATTGGTGTTACAGTCCAGCCATCGAATGCTGAGAAGTGCTGGCGGAGGTCCCGCTCTGCAAACAGTTTCATGACATCTTTTGTTGAGCCCATTGGTATCGGAAACCGGTTGGCCTTAGGATCTTATAAGTTTTGGTAATTTGATTTACTTTGAGGCAATGTTAAACAAAAAAGGTAGATTCTCTTGCGGTGAAGCATGGTTGTCAGTGTCTGCATAAACGCCCCGCGTAATCTTGTCGTTTGTTTAGCATCAGGGCAATTCTGGTGATGTCACCTGCAATTTACATCATAATTTCCCGTTCT
The DNA here is from genome assembly GCA_012798365.1 of Methanomicrobiales archaeon. Classification (GTDB taxonomy): domain Archaea; phylum Halobacteriota; class Methanomicrobia; order Methanomicrobiales; family Methanospirillaceae; genus Methanoregula. The sequence goes on from JAAZNH010000073.1 coordinate 7,809, forward strand.
CCAGAAGACTTCATGTCCGGAAGTGTGAATGACGGCTGGAAACCGTGGTTAAGGTCGTCCGCAATTGATAAATTTAAATCAATTAACAAAAGACAATTGTTAAATACATTTGATTAAAAGAACTTTGGTCACATTTTGGTGGAGGGGATTACTGTATCCTCCCCCCCCCCTCATGTAAAAAATCGTGTACGGATGTCTTGTAAATGATGGAGAGAGCCGGATGATTACCAGAAGAAAACAAAATTACCAGGAATACGAAACCGCAGTGTCCCCGGTTGTCGGTGTAATGCTGATGCTGGTCGTCACCATCATCATCGCAGCGGTGGTCAGCGGGTTTGCCGGGGGTTTGTTCGGGGCCGGCAGCAACCAGAAAACCCCGGCGCTTGCCATGGACGTGAAGATTCAGAATTCCACTGATGGTGGATTGAGTTTCTCTGCAAATGTCCTGAGTATAAGCGAACCGGTGTCAACGAGTAAATTGAAAATATCGACATCCTGGGTAAAAAATGCAACCGTGTACGGGGGAGCTGAAACCACTTCGAAGGTTCCCTACGGGTTTGGCCCGGGGGTTACCGGGGATGTCAGCCTGACGAAACCCTATAACCAGAACCAGTGGTTTGGCAATTACTCGCTGATGCAGGGTACAGGAATGCTGGCAGAGCCCGGGGATATCAGCTCTATTCTGGGATCAAAATATGCAAACCTGAAACCCGGGGATACCGTCAATGTCAGGGTTTTCTATATCCCGACAGGAAAAGCGGTCTTCCAGAAAGATGTGATCATAACGGGGGTCTGAATATGTCAGTTCGGAATGATACGGCAGTATCCCCTGTTGTCGGGGTGATGCTGATGCTTGTTGTTGTGATCATTATTGCGGCAGTGGTCTCCGCGTTTGCAGGGGGTACCGTGAGCGGTGTGAAAAAAGCTCCCCAGGCAACAATCACCGGAAAATACAGTCTCTCGAATGGCCTTGAGATTATTCATTCCGGCGGAGATGGCCTCGTTGCAGAGGATACGGTGTTTGTGATCCGGGATGGCCCGATGTTTGGCAAGAACCTTGAGCAGAAAACTGTCCAGGTCCTTAACAGGTCTCTGATTGTCAATGGGAAAGGTCAGTATCTCCTCAATCCTTCCGGAGTTGCTGAATTCTCTTCATTCATGGCCGGGGAGAGCCTCTTTATTGACGGGGCGAACACCACCTGCAGCCTGTTCCAGCCGGCGGTCTATGCAACGAACGGCTACCAGAAATATTGTATCAATGATCCCGAGAATATTGCCAAAACCTTCTACCTGGAAGTGAGTGATACGACCGGCAACCTGATCTCCAGGTCGGAAATTGTAATTACAGGTTAACGTGAGGCTTGAGATGAAGAGCTATCAACACGATCGGAAGGAAAGCATGGTGCCCCGGAATGAACGAGCAGTATCCCCTGTTGTCGGCGTGATGCTGATGCTTGTTGTGGTGATCATTATCGCCGCCGTGGTTTCCGGTTTTGCCGGAAGCCTCGCCGGTGGCAATAATCAGAAAGTGCCCCAGCTTACGATGGATGTACAGATTGCGAACAGCGGATACTGGTCAACCAGTTATTTCAAAGGAGAAGTAACCGGGGTGGATGCCCCCATCTTCACAAGAAACCTGAAGCTCATCACGTCATGGAACAAGAAATTTCCCAACGGGAGCATATTCCGTGGTGGAGCTACCACCGTGCCCGGAAAATCCAACTTCAACGTCATGTATGATACGCATGGCGGGAGCGCCTGGGACCTGTGGCAGACGGTAGTCCCCCAGGGGTATGGAACCGGTGTCGGTATTGATGACCCGCGGAAGATCAAAGGAAACCTTTTCTGGACCATTGATAATGCCGGTACGATGTACGAACTCCAGGAGGGGACGGCAACGAATTACACGTGGTGGGGGAATTACTACCTCCAGTCCGGCACGGCATTCTTATGCAGGCCGTTTGGTGGCAAGAATTCCGGGCAGCGTTCCGGATCCGGTGGTTTTAATGTGGGGTACGGTATCAACATCTCGTCGAAATACCAGTATGTGTACGGCAAAGACGGGATAACAAGCTGCCTCATTACCCTTGACGGAGGAACCGGAGCGCAGGGTTCAGGCCCCGGGGGTTCCTGTTCCGGTGCAGTATTACGACTACCGAAAAGCGCTGTCGGAAAGGCAAACCCGAATGATCCGGATGGAACCGTAGTTGATCCGTCCGATCCCCGGACCTACAGTACGGATCAGATGATGGCGGTTCTCGGTGACAACTGGAATCTGCTCCGGCCCGGGGACATTGTTACGGTGAAGATTGTTCATATCCCCAGTGGAAAAACCGTCTGGGAGAAAGATGTGGTTGTGGAGGGAACGACAACATGAGGATCCCTACTGAACAGGCAGTCTCACCTGTGGTTGGTGTCATGATGATGCTTGTTGTCGTGATTATCATCGCCGCGATTGTCAGCGGTTTTGCCGGAAGCATGGTTAGCTCGACTAATAAAGTGCCCCAGGCTACGATCCAGGGAACCTATAGCCAGTCATCGAAGGTTTTACAGATGTATCACGCCGGTGGTGACGAACTGGCAACCCAGCGGATATTCGTCCTTATCCGGGTGAAAGACGAACAGGTAGGTGGCTTTGCAGGGAGTATGGCACGAAGCTCTACGAATAAATCGAATATCTGTGATCTCTCCGGCACGAAATGCTGGTTAAGTGCATCGAAGGGAACGGTGAGTGATGTACCTGTCTGGATATCCGGACAAACCATGTATTATACTGGAGATACGGGACTTGGATTCACTCCCGATGATACCATACCGGTGGGGAGCTCGTTCACCCTTGAGATCGATACTATCGATGGAAAGCTGGTTTCCAAGACTGATGTAAAGGTGCTCCCATAATTGGATTCCTGACTGGATGATTATGGCATGAACCAGAAGAGCACTTTTTTGGATCCCGGTTCTCCCATTTTTCACCCACCGTATGGTATGCCAGCATCCCCTTCCAGAAAGTAAGGCATCCACAGCCTGATCTCCCATGACTTCAACCCCCGATCCTTTCTGGAAAACGGCAGACCATGCCCGGCAGTATGACGAGTTTGCAAAGACCACCTTTGCCCGGATTTATCCAGTGATCGCGGACCAGATCCTGGAACGGACCGGGGTTACGCAGGGGACCTGTCTTGATATCGGCTCCGGTCCTGCGTCGCTTGCGATTGCCCTTGCACTCCTGTCGGATCTGCAGGTAATTGCTATCGACAGTTCCGGCGAGATGTATGCTCTCGCACAGAAGAATATCCGCAACCGTTGTATGGAGGACCGGGTAATTCCGGCCCGGGGGGATGTCCATGCACTGCCGGCAGCAGATGCCAGCATCGATCTTGTTGTCAGCCGCGGCTCCTATCATTTCTGGAAGGATCTGCCCGTCGCATTCCGGGAAATTTTCCGGGTTCTCAAACCGGGCGGTTTTGCCTATATCGGCGGAGGGTACGGGAATGCCCGCATTGGTGATGAAGTGCTTGCCGGGCGAAAAGAACGGGGAATCGTCGATAATCCGGATAATCCGGTCCGGACCAGGTTCCGCAAGTTCAGGCCCGGCGAGATCGAAGCGTCAATTGAAGCCGCTGGCATCTCTGATTACCGGCTAATCAATGATGATAGCGGGTTCTGGATTATCATTCAGCGTTGATTCCGGATAAGAAGGCTTCCGGATGTTCAAAAAAGATTTGTGCCTTTTCTCGGATTAAAACCAGAACAGTTAAGTGAAATAAGTAATTTACTTGTAATTAACAAATGAGATTTGTTAATAATTAGTTGTAAACACGCGTCGCAGTATTCCTCTGCGGAAGGTTCTTCACATGGCACTTTTTGAATTGATCCTGTCCATTGTATTGCTCGTAATCCTCATCCTGCTTGCGGCCATTTCCGTCAAAATTTTGCGCCAGTACGAGCGGGGAGTCATCTTCCGGTTCGGTAAACTGATCGGGATCAAGGGCCCCGGTCTTATCACGATCATTCCTTTTGTGGACAAGATCGACAGGGTTGACCTCCGCGTCCGCCAGCTGGATGTCCCCAAGCAGACCATCGTTACGCAGGACAACATCAGCGTGGATGTTGACGCAATCATCTACTACCATGTGACCGATGCAGCACGCGCCATTGTCGAAGTTGAGGACTATGAAGCGGCAACTGCACTCATCGCCCAGACCATCCTGCGGGATGTCCTTGGCCAGAATGATCTCGATACCGTTCTTTCTGACAGGGAGACGCTTAACCATAAGATCCAGGTTGAGATAAAAGCAGTAACCGAACCCTGGGGAATCCAGGTGGATATCGTTACGATCCGCGACATTGCGCTTCCGGAAAACATGCTGCGTGCGATTGCACGGCAGGCGGAGGCTGAACGGGAGAAACGGGCCCGGATAATCCTTGCAGATGGTGAATTCCAGGCCTCAGAACGGATGTGCGAAGCTGCCAAGCTCTACGAGATGACCCCGGTTGCCTTAAAACTCCGTGAATTCCAGACGTTATCGGAAATTGCAAAGGAACGCAACCTCATCGTTGTCACGAACAGTGCAGATACTATCGGTACTACTATCGGATGTATCAAGGGCCTTGAACGGTGAATGGAATGCGGAGGGGGACGGCCAATGGTTCCATGGCCGGGATACATAAGCGAACCCGGACCGGCAGGATCAGCAGGATCGAGCAGGAACATGCACGGACAGTCTGGAAAAAGTACCTGTTCATTATCGTCCTTGCTGCGGTCCTCATCATCGGATCCTGCGTGATTATCACCCTCGGCCAGGTACCAATCACGATAACCGATGTTTACTCAACCCTCTTTGATAAATTCGTACCCGGTGTTTTCTCCATTGAAGATGAGATGGCACACGTCATCTGGCAAATCCGCGTTCCGCTCATCCTCGGGGCAATCGTCTCCGGCTTCGGGCTCGGTATCTGCGGTTGTGTGATGCAGGCAGTCCTGAAAAATCCGCTTGCAAGCCCGTTCACGCTGGGGATTTCCGCCGGGGCACAGCTTGGGATCTCAATTGGGGCAGTGCTGGGCGTCACGATCCTGGGGGGCCCGTACTTCCTTATCGGCAACGCGTTCATCTGTGCCCTGCTCTGTTCCGGAGTCATCATCGCATTATCCTCCCTGAAAGGTGCAACCTCGGAAACCCTGATTCTTGCCGGGGTTGCCCTGATGTATCTCTTCCAGGCCGCAAACCAGCTCCTCTCGTATGTCGCAACCGATGAACAGCGCACGCTGATGACCCTGTGGGGGATGGGGAGCCTTGCCGATCTGAACTGGCTCAGCATTGGTTTCCTCCTCGCAGTCTCCGCACTCTGTCTCCCCCTGCTGTACAGCAAGGCGTGGGATCTCAACCTGATGACCGTTGGGGATGACAGTGCAAAGAGCATGGGTGTCGATGCAAACCGCGTCCGCGTCTTCATCATGGTCGTATCGAGCCTGCTGGTATCAGCGATCGTTGCATTCATCGGAGTCATCGGCTTCATCGGTCTTGTCGCTCCGCATATCTGCCGTATGCTCATTGGCAGTGACCACCGTTACCTGATCCCGGCAGCAGGGGGTGTCGGGGCGGCACTTCTCCTCATTGCCAATGCAATTGCCATGAACCTGCTTGGCGGGGAGGTTGTCCCGACCGGAATCATCATGTCGGTTATCGGTGTGCCCTTCTTCCTCTACCTTATCCTCAAGGGCAAACGCAAGGAGTACTGGTCATGATCATCAAACTCTCAATTAACGGCCTCCGGTTCAGGTACGACAGCCGGGAGATCCTCCATGACTTCTGCCTGGATATCGGTGATGGGCAGATCGTCAGTATTGTCGGCCCGAACGGTTCTGGCAAATCCACCCTTATCAAGTGCATCGACCAGCTCCTGATACCGGATTCCGGTGAAATCCTTGTCGACCGGCAGGACGTGACAAAGATGGACCGGATGGACCTGGCCCGGACCATCGCATACGTTCCCCAGAACTCATTACGAGTCTTTCCCAATTCGGTCTTTGATGTTGTCCTGATGGGGAGGCGCCCCTACCTTGGGTGGAAAGGTGGGGACCGGGATGAACTGGTGGTCTGGGAGATGCTCGGGCTCCTTGGTCTTGAGGAGATGGCGCTCTCATCATTCACAGAACTGTCCGGTGGTCAGCAGCAGAAGGTCCTCATCGCCCGTGCCCTTGCCCAGGAGACGGGTGTCATCCTCCTCGATGAGCCGACCAGCAACCTCGACATCTGGCACCAGATCGACGTGATGGAGATAATCCGGGATCTTGTAAAGAAACGCAACCTGACTGCGATTGTCGCCATCCATGACCTCAACATGGCTGCCCGGTATTCCGATACTCTGGTTATGATGAAACGTGGAGCAATCATAGCCGCAGGTAAACCAGACAGTGTCATGACGGCGGAAAACCTTGAACGGGTCTACGGGATCCGGGCCAATGTCAGGATTACTGAAGATGTACCGTACGTAATACCTCTTGCGCGACTCATCCCGAAAGCAGATTCCGGGATCCGGAGCACCGTTTCCCCCGGGCTTTATGGAAACAACAGCAGGGCGCAGCGGACAGCAGCGCGTAACGGGCTCCGACCGGGAAAAAGCCCGTCTTCTGGAAAGGTGGGTTAATGGAGCGACCAAATCCCGCGGTTATTGTACTGGTAGTCCTGATCCTGGCTATGGCCGGTGTTGTTCTCATGGAACTCCGTACTGTTGGTATCGAAGAGAGCCTGAATTTCCAGGAAAAGACCCTGAAACCGGCTACGGAAAACGGTATTTTGGGCAACCATCGATCTGTTGTATCGACACGGGTCATTACGGATATGGCCGGGAGGCAGGTGACGATCCCGGCAAATGTCACAAAGGTCGTCGGCTCGTTCTTCATTTATTATCTCGCACCGGAAAAAGTCGGGAACTGGGAGTCCAACCAGACAAACGAGACCCGGATATACTATTCCGCGCTTCCGGATACTCTTCCGGTTGTCAGCAGCAGCTCGAAGAATTATGAAGCACAAATCGCCCTGCACCCGGATCTTATCTTCATCTCCTGCGGGGATGGAAATGCCATCCGTTACGATTCAGTGAACCTGACGCAGGAAAAATACGGGGCAATTTCGGTAGTGTGCCTGAACAATACGCAGAACGTCACCAATGCCGGGCAGGTATTCCGCTTCCTGGGTAATGTCCTCGACCGGCCGGAGCGGGCTGATGAACTCATCCGGTATTATGAGGGGACTCTTGATGAGATCCAGGAAAAAACTTCCGCCATCCCCAAGGAAAAACGGGTGCGGGTGTATTACGCGGAGGGGGCAAATGGTCTTGCAACCGATGCCAGCGGATCGATCCATTCGCAACTGATCGATCTCTGCGGGGGTAATAACGTTGCCGGTGCAGGGGGACACCAGTCCGGCTCCGGTCAGACGGCCGTGACCATGGAGTCGGTCCTTATGTGGAAGCCCGACGTGATCATCACGACAAGCCGTGAATTTGCCATAAATGTCCACAACGATTCGTCATGGCAGCGGATCCCGGCCGTTCAGAACGACCGGATCTCCGTGACGCCAAACCAGCCGGGTAACTGGTTTGACCGTTCGCCAAGTTTTTACCGGATAGCCGGCATGTCATGGACCGCCCATGTGCTCTATCCTGACCTGTTTACCAGGGATTGGTTGAAGAGTAAAATTCGTGAATACTTCTCGGTTTATTACCGCTATGATATCAGCGACGCGGATCTGGATGATCTGCTGGATAGATAACATGGGGATGATCCAGATGACAGACAATGAACGTTCAGAAAATGAGAAATCAGATGGAATGGACAGAATTGCAAAAACCCTCTTTGCCCCGATTTACCCGGTGCTGGCCGGGTATTTCCTTGATCGCTTCGGCCGACGGGACGGGGTGTGCATCGATCTCGGGAGCGGCCCCGGCAGTCTCGCAATTGCCGTTGCGCAGTCATCGTCCATGATGGTGTGGGCGCTCGACAAATCGGAAGATGCGGTCAGGAAGATGCAGGAGAACATCGCGGGTGCCGGGCTGACTGACCGGATCACTCCCCTTCACGGGGATGTCGTTCAGATCCCCCTGCCTGATACTTCAGTTGATCTCGTTGTCAGCCGCGGGTCGATCTTCTTCTGGGAAGACGTACATGCCGCCTTTTGTGAAACGGCCCGTATCCTCCGGCCTGGCGGCATGGCCTTTATCGGGGGCGGTTTTGGGAGTGCGGAACTACGGGACCAAATTGTTGTGAAGATGATGGAGCGGAGAAGCGACTGGGAACCGTTTTACCGCAAGAACATGAGCCCGGAGACCGTTGCTTTGCTGAATGAGGAACTTGCCCGCACAAATGGCGTGCATGGAGAGGTTATCCGCGATGATTCCGGAATCTGGGTCGTGATGAGAAAATGACGGATTCACAACAATGCAGGATATGCGAACAGGGGTGCAGGATCCCACCGGGCGGGACCGGGATCTGCCGGATGTACACGCAGGAAGATGGGACAATACGCGAGAGGTATCCCGATTCCTATCTTACGATCATGCCTGTCTCCATTGAGACGGTCCCGATACTCCACCACTCGCCGCGTGCAAAAGTGCTCCAGGTGAGCAGCACCGGTTGTACCTTCTCCTGTCCGGGGTGCGTCTCCGGTGTCCTGATCGGTGACATTGAACGTATTGCCGTAGCTCTCAAACGGCTCCCCCCCGAAGCAGTTGTGGCGCGGGCGAACCAGGAAGGGTGTTCCGGTATTGTCTTCTGCCTCAATGAACCGGCCGTCTCGCTCCCTTCATTTCTGCGGCTTGCCCGCGCGGCATCCGACGCCGGCCTGTCCGTGGGCTGTTCGACAAACGGGTACTTCACCAAAGAAGCACTCGATCAGCTCATCCCGTATCTCGATTTTATCAATTTCGGCCTTAAGGGATCTTCGGACCAGCCGTACCATATGTGCGGAGCAGCCCATGCAGCTCCGGTTTACCGGAATATCGCTGCCTGCGTACGGAATGGGGTCCACGTGGAGGCCTCGGTCATGTACCTGAAAGGCAGCGAAGAGGAAGTAGCCGGTGCGGCACGGCACCTGTCAAAAATATCTCCCGAAATCCCCCTCCAGGTGATGAGATTTGTTCCGTTTGGCGATGCCGATCTCCGGCAGGAGCCGACAATCCTTGAATCCGAATCTCTTTGCGACCGGCTTAAACAAACCCTGCCGTATATCTACCTCTTCAATTCTCCCGGCACACGGTGCCTCAACACGGTCTGTCCCTCCTGTGGCGGGATTGTTTTTACTCGTGAGTTCTACGGGCCGATGGGGGCAAGGACTGTTCAGGCCCTGCCGGAAGCACGGTGCACATGCGGGTTTACCATTCCCGTCAAAGGTGCAATCAGTGCCACCGGTTTCGAGGAGCCCGGGATGCTCGGGGGCTACCGCGTGACCCGGGCGCTCGAGATGGTCGAGGCGATCCTTGTCTGTCTTGGCGCGGGTGGAAAAGCGGCCCCCCCCGCATTCTGGCCGTCAGTTGTGAGCGGGGAATTTATCAAAGACCTTCACGACCGTATCCAGACCATCGATGGCTACTTTGGGCTTGTGCGGGATATCGGGGCCCGGTGCGGAAAAATGCCCGAAGCGGAAGGACTTGTCGGGTACCTTTCAGAACGAGTTGATCTCGTACGATCCAGAACCTCCGGTGCACCAAAACCCCGTGTCTATTATTCGATGGGCACACCACTCTTTGCCCTGAACGCCGGCAGATTCGAGATCGCTCTCGTGGAGACTGCCGGTGGGGAAGCGGTGAACCGCACCATATCCCGGAAGGGAAAGCCCGGGGTTAACATCTCAAAAGAGGAGTTCAATGCCTTTTCCCCCTCGGTTATCTTTATTTCCGGGTTCCTCTCGGCCCCTGCGGAAGATTACCTTCGCACGTGCCGGAGCCAGGGTCTGTCCGCCCGAGCTGTTGACAAGGGAGCGGTGTACACGATGCCGCCAGGCTGGGACTTCGGGAGTCCCCGCTGGGTTCTGGGGCTTATGAAGATCGCAAACCTCCTTCATCCCGATCGTTGTTCCTTTGATCTTGACTATGAGCGGACAGAGTTCTACCGGCGGTTTTATGGTTCCGATGCCGGATCTGCAGACCAGAACCGGTCGTTCTCCAATCCGCCACGGCCGGCAACGGTGACAAAAGATACAATTTCCGGGCCGCAGGGCAGGCAGAACATACCACTACGGTGACAAAATGCACAAGGACAGGAATTGCAAAAACTGGGTCAGCTGCTGGAACTCATCAGGTTTTTTCTTCAGCAAAACGACCGATGACGAACAGGCAGAATCGTGGAACAAGCGATGGGGACGCCCGGCCGATGGCATGATGGGGCGGAAGCCGAAGGAACAAAAGAAGCGGATTGACGAGATATTTGTACTGCTTAAAGAAGCCGGGTGCAACGTGGAAGGTGCCCGTGTCCTGGATGTCGGAAGTGGTCCGGGAGCTACCTCGATCCCGTTTGCCGAGGCAGGCGCGGAAGTAACTGCTCTTGATATTTCCTCAACGGCACTGAAACGTCTCAATGCATCTGCAAAAAAAGCCGGAGTCTCAGTTCAGACCATGGAATGTTCCTGGTGGTCTGCAGATATCCGGAAACTTGGGCTGGCGAAAAAATTCGACCTCGTGTTCGTCACCAGTACTCCGGCCGTCCGGGACGCGGCATGTTTCGACCGGATGATCGAATGCTCCCGCAACTTCTGTTACTACAGTTTCCTCATCGGTCCCGGGGGGCATATGCATGAGGACTATTCTGAGGTTCTGACAAAAGTCCTCGGGAAGGAACCGCCCCGTCACGGTGCCGGGCCGGCCGGCAGGGGATCGTTGTTCATCAACGGGCTTATGTACCTGTACCTGCAGGGCTTCCGGCCACGGGTTCGGATCAATCACCACCAAAGAAACCAGACAATCCCCTGGGAGGAGGCAGCTGATCGTGCAATACAAGCAATCGATCGCACAGAAAAATGCACGGCAGCGGAGAAGAAGAAGGTCCGGGAATATTATGAGGCAACGGCTGTGGACGGGAAGTGCCGTTCCCACTCGGAAGGGTACTCCGGAATGATGGTCTGGAACGTCAGGCGGTGAAGATAAAAACGAAACCGGCAAGGCGTGCCGGGATGAATCCTTCTGAAAATGGGGTATGGGAGATATCCCTGCGTGTAAAATAAAAAACATATACTTTTTAAAAAGTAAAATCATTTTATTTGATCGCATTCATTCAGAATGTTCTGGAGCACGTTTCATGAAACTGATCATCTGCGGAAAAGGCGGATCGGGAAAGAGTACGATAACCTCTCTTCTTTCCCGCCAGTATGCCCGCGAGGGAAAACGGGTTATTGTTGTCGATACCGATGTGTCCAACGTCGGGCTGCACCGGATCATGGGACTGGAATCCCCCCCGGACCTGATCGGGTATTTCGGGGGCAAGGAGAAAATGGGGGAGTTTATGCGGGAGTCGCGCAGAGGCGGTACGCCGCAGGATGTGCCGGCCCTCGGGACCTGGACCTATGACACCATTCCAAAGGAATACCGCTCGGAACTGGACGGGGTGCAACTCGTGTCGGTGGGCAAGATTAACGAGGCGACTGAAGGGTGCAAATGCTCCATCAGCGCCCTTGCCCGACAGTTCATCCTCGGCCTTACTCCAAAAAAGGATGAACGTGTCATTATCGACACCGAAGCCGGCATCGAACATTTCGGCCGGGGTTTCGACAGCCTGTGCAACGCCATCATCATGGTTGTCGATTCATCGTACGAGTCGCAGTGCCTCGTGCGAAAGATATCAGATATGGCAGACACCGTTGCCGTCCCCTTGTATTTTATCCTCAACAAAACTGATGAGGCCACTTCAGCAACCCTGCGTGATGTCATACCGGACAAGAGCCGGATTATCGGGGAGTTCGGTCTGGACCCCGCATTAATTGAAGCGGGTCTGATGGGCCAGGCGCTGCCCGGCAGCTATCCGGAGGCGGCAGAAGTAGTACAACGCCTTGCAGAACGGGGGGGAGAGTCTTCCCCCGCATGATGCCCTCCGGTGTTGCCATGTATACGACAAATCATGATGGTCCGTCCGGTAATCTCCCGGGATGGTAGTCTATGAAACTCATGGTCTGCGGAAAAGGCGGGTGCGGAAAAAGTACCGTTGCATCGCTTCTTGCAAAACAGTATGCACATACCGGAAAACGGGTTGTGGTCGTGGATGCGGAGGTCTCGACTGTGCTCGGGCCCCACCACCTCCTTGGGACCGGGATTCCTTCGGATCTGATCGGGTATTTCAATGGGGAAGATATGGTCAGGAAACGGATGAAGAGCCTTCGCCAGGTAAACAGCCAGCCACAAAGTCCCTTGTTCGGGACATGGACATATGAATCCATTCCGCCTGACTTCTGCAGGGAAAAAGAGGGGATAAAACTGGTGACTATCGGGAAGATCCGGGATACTTCCGTTGCATGCAAATCACCCTGGATGGCGCTTGCCCGGGAATTCATCCTCGGTCTTTCCCTGGCGGAAAACGACCGGGCTGTCATCGATGCAGAGGCCGGTGTTGAGCATTTCGGCCGCGGGATAGATGCTGCTTGTGACGCTGTTCTGCTGGTTATCGACCCATCGCACGAGTCAGTCTGTCTGGCTGAACGCGTATCGGGAATGGCGGAGGCCGTCAACGTTCCCTTGTATTTTGTCCTGAATAAAACGAATGCGAACACCTCTCAGTTCCTTCGGAAGGTTATTCCGGCCAAGAACAGGATCCTCGGGGAATTCCCCCTCGATCCTGACCTCCTCCGGGCCGGTGCGGAAGGCCGGGCCCTCCCCGGGGGTTACCCGGCTGCTGCACAGGTCCTCGAATCTCTTGCAGAATTGCAGGGGGCTTGCGGGCCTATCGGCGTAAAGAACCGATGATTGACGCCATCTTTCATAAAAAAAACCAGAACCTGAGTTGAAGATATGAAACTGATGATTTGTGGAAAAGGCGGGTCCGGGAAGAGCACGGTAACCGCGCTTCTTGCGCTGCACTATGCTGCGCAGGGAAAACGGGTCGTGGTCCTGGATACTGATGTATCGAACACCGGACTCAACCGTATCCTTGGAACCGATGCCCCGCCGGATCTTACCGGACATTTTACGGGGGAGCGTTCAATGCGGGAAGCCATGAGGAATGCCCGGCAGCAGGGAATCCCCCGCGGCACTCCGCTTCTGGGGCGGTGGACATTCGACACAATTCCCCCGGCCTATAGTGCCAGGACCGGGAACCTGGCTCTCGTATCAGTTGGTAAGATCCGTGATGCCCGGCAGTTTGGCAAAGGCCGGTGGACCGGCCTTGCCCGCCAGTTCCTTACCGGGCTGGAACTCTCTGCCAATGACCGTGTGATTATTGATAGTGATGCCGGGGTCGAACACCTTTCCCGGAATCTCGGGGAAGCATGTGATGCCATCATTTCGGTAACCGATCCCACGTACGAGTCCGTTCGTATGGCAACAACGATATCCCGCATGGCAGACAAGGCCCGTACCCCGTTCTTTATTGTCCTGAACAAGACGAACGCGGATTCATCCGCGGCCCTCCGGGCTGCCCTGCCGGACCCCTCCCGGATTATTGCTGATTTCAGGCAGGATGTGAGCATTCAGAAGGCCGGATTTTCCGGAAGTCCCCTCCCGCCCGGCAACCCTGCTGTCGCCCTGGTTGTCGGGAAGATGGACGGTCTTTGTGAGGAACGGGCAGTCACTGCACTGTGATGGTGCAATAATGTGGGAAGTGTCAGGATTATGGAGATCAAAAATCCCTGGATAATTATCATCGCGCTGCTTGTAGTCATAGCCTGCGGTGCCATTGTTGTGCTTGCAGAACTGCATAATGTGGCAGCAGAAGCGCCGTTGCCCGCCCTGTCAGCGCGAAACGGCGTGGTTGAGGCCGGACTTCCCGCTGCGAACGGGAGTGCACCCGTACCCGGACAACTCCTTGTCCGGAATGCGACACACAGGATCATAACTGATATGGCCGGCCGCGTTGTGACCATCCCTGCAAACATATCCCTTGTGCTATGTACCAGTCCTCCGCCGACAACGTTTGTCTATATGCTCGCACCGGAGAAACTCGGGAGTGTGGCGTCAAAACCCACGGTTGCACTGACGCCGGTAAAAACCGATAATCTCTCGGCGGTGCAGGAAAATATCACCATATCGGGCCCCGGCCAGGTCAACTACGAAGCTTACATCGCCATGCACCCGGATCTTGTTTTCATTTCCTGCGAGTCCGGGATTGCGGATCCATCGTCGGCTGATCTGGCGCAGGAGAAATTCGGGGCGATCCCGGTTGTGTGCGTGGATAATGCCCGGAATGCGACGATGTATGGTCCAACGCTTCTCTTCATGGGGGATGTGCTTGGTGTCCCCGATGTCGCCGCCCGGCAAAATAAGTATTACCAGTCCGTCCTTGCCGAGGTCCAGCAGAAAGTTGCCACGATCCCTAAAGACAAGCGCGTGAGGGTCTACTATGCGGAGGGAGCCAATGGCCTCTCGACAGACCCGGGCGGCTCATGCCATTCGCAGCTGATCGAGGTCTGCGGCGGCATTAATGCAGCCGGGTCCAATTCTTCATTTAGCACTGACGTGGTGGGTGTCACCAAGGAATATGTGCTGATGCACAAACCGGCGGTTATCCTGTCCTCAAGCAAGGAATTCATCGCCCAGGCGTACAATGATTCAACATGGCAGCTGACTCCGGCGGTCAGGAACCACCGGGTCTACCTCATCCCGATCAAACCCAACAACTGGTTCGACCGGCCCCCGGGCGTCAACCGGATCGTGGGAATCCCCTGGACCGCCCATGTTCTCTACCCGGACCTCTTTACTGAAGACTGGTTCAATGCAAAGGCAAAGGAGTTTTATTCGCTCTTCTATCACGTCGATCTGAGTGATAAGGACCTGGCAGACATCCTTGCACAAAATGCAATGGACGAGATAGTAACGCAGGGAACCGGCCCATAACGGCCGGGTTCCTGCCCGGCTTTTCCCGAAGAGAAAAGGGGCGGATCGCGACCTGGGGACGGGGGAGATTCCCACAAGAGCCGGTGAATCCGTAATGAACAACCACTATCCCCTGCCCGAATTGTGAAGGGCTGCGGACAACTAAGGAGATACAGAATGCAACAGGACACTAATGTTAAAAACTGGATCAGCTGCTGGAAATCATCGCGCGGAGGCAGCCCCGATCCCATGAGCAGGCTCGGGTCGGTCGAATTATGGAACGAGCGGGCCGACAATTTTGCAAAAGTGCTCGACCCCAAGAAGAAACAGAAAAGGATGGACGGGATTTTCAGCATCCTGGACGAGGCGGGTTTTGAGGCAAAGGGTTCCCGCGTGCTGGATATCGGGTGCGGGCCGGGGGCAATATCCATCCCGCTCGCCCGGGCTGGTGCCCATGTAACCGGCCTTGACATCTCGTACAAGGCCCTCGGGTATCTGAAGGCTAATGCCGAACGCGAAGGATTATCAGTCGACACGGTCGAGAGCCACTGGTGGACTGCCGATATCGACACGCTGGACCTGCGGAATAAATTCGACCTTGTCGTTGTCTCCGCAACGCCATCGGTCAGGGACCACGAGACCTTCGAGCGGATGATCGCCTGCTCCCGGAAGTTCTGCTATTACAGCCATTTCCTCCCGGGTGGGAGGGGGGAGGCCCGTGACGAGGCCCTCACGAAGATCCTCTCGAAAGACAAATCTCCCCGACCATCACGCGGGGGGATGTCCGGGTTCATGTACAATTTCATGTATCTGTACCTGAACGGGTACCATCCTATCGTGCGGATCAACCATACCAAAAAGAAGACCTCCGTGGAATGGGAGAAGGCGGCAGAGCGGACCATCAGGTCTCTTGAACAGAAAGGGAAGTGCACGGCAGCCACCCGAAAGGAAGTCCGGGATTATTACAGGACGTCTGCGGTTGACGGGAAATACAATTCCGTCAGCGAGGGGTATTCCGGCATGATGGTATGGAACGTAAGCAAGTGATCCGGCAGGCATAACCCATGACGTACCAGCGGGCGGGTGACCCCTCGGAAGGATCTATTGTGACACTGGTCACTTCGAGGGCCCGGGATATTTCCCAAGGGTTCCGTCACGGGATCCGCCTGCTTGGGTTTTTCAGTCATGGATTCAAGGGGTACCTGGCTGCGCTCCTTCTCATGAGCATTGTCCTTGGTCTCCTGGAGACGTTCCAGATCGTGCTGCTCTATCCGATTATGAACGCCACTATCGATTTCCAGGGGCCGGAGATAGCGGTGTTCGAGCCGTTCTATCATGCGGCACGGGGCCTTGTTTCCCTGCCGGATATCGTTCTCTTCTCTGTGTTGTTCGTCATCCTGGTATTCCTTACCTATATCCTATCACTGGTGTACCGGTACACGTCCATCTGTCTTACGCGGACGGTCATCACGAAGACCAAGCGGACCATCTTTGACAAGCTGGTCATGAACGATTACCAGTATTTTGTCGAGAACAAACGGGGTGACATCATCTATAACGTAGTCACCGCCCCTGCTGAAGTCCGGCATTTTCTCGAGACCTCGACCGGCATGTTCTCGGAGAGTATCATTGTTGTCACTATCATTATCGCGATGCTGTTCATCTCGCCCCCCGCAGTTGTCGTGATCCTGGGGGGCGGGCTCCTCTTTATCCTGGTTGTCCGGTTCATCGGGAAGAAATTCGCATTCCGGCTCGGCCGGCTCCAGATGCGGTCTATGCGCTCGGAGAATGAAGTGATAAGCGGGTACCTCTCGGGACTGCGGCAGATCCGGTCCGTATGCGGGGACGGGTACTGGAGGGAGAAATACGACCATGCCCTTGATGAGTACTGGGACAAATATACCGGGCTCAGTTTCTTCCGGATGCTTCCGGCAGCAACGCTCCAGTTCCTCTTCCTCGTGAGTATTGCCGTGCTTGTGGTATTGTTTTATTACCTGTACCAGGAGCAGTTCCTGTACATCATCCCCCTCATGGGTGCGTTCGTGTTCTCTGCACTGAAAGTCATTCCCCGGCTTTCTGGCCTGAGTAACCAGTATATGCAGATCATGGACCAGTGGCCCAATCTCGATGCGATCTACCGCTTCCTGAACGACACCCGGTATCATACAATCCTGAACGGCATTCGGATCTTTGATTCCCTCTCAGCGGATATCGTCTTTGACAACGTGGACTTTTCTTATTATCCCGACCAGGACCTGCTGGAGGGGATAAATCTCGCGATCCGGCACAGGAAAGTGACTGCCCTTGTCGGCCATTCAGGGTCCGGCAAATCAACCATCGTCTCGCTCCTGCTCCGGTATTATGATGTTGATCGCGGCAGCATCCGGATCAACGGGTATGACCTGCGGGATTATGATAAGGCGACTTTCCTTGGCCGGGTGGGGTACGTGAGCCAGGACACGTTCGTGTACAATGTCACGGTCCGGGAGAACATCGCGTTTGGAGGATCCTGTTCCGATGCGGAGATCATCGAAGCTGCACGGAAGGCAAATATCCACGATTTCATTGACAGTCTCCCGGAGAAATATTACAGTATCGTGGGCGACCAGGGGATCAAGCTGTCCGGGGGAGAGAAGCAGAGGATAGCGATTGCGCGGGCCCTGGTGCGGAATCCGGAACTTCTTGTACTTGATGAGGCAACGAGCAACCTGGACAACGAATCGGAAGCCATTGTCCAGGACTCCATCAACCGGATCTCGGAGAACATCACCACGTTCATCATCGCTCACCGGCTCTCTACTATCCGGAAGGCGGACACGATCTATGTGATGAGCGCCGGCAAGATTGTCGAGAGCGGGACGCATGACGAGCTGATGGAGAGGCAGGGGACGTACTTCGAGCTGTACGAATCGGAAAGGTGAGCGACGTGATAAGTTCGGTGGCGGGGATGCGCAACAATTTTCCTTTTTTTTATTTTAAAACCGGCGCAGTGAAATTTTTTCATGACCATCTCAAATTTTTCCCGTGCCAGAAAAGCAATGGTGATGGGATCACAAGTCCGAAAAACGATCTTCGGTCCGGCAGGGCTTTACCAGTCCCTGAATACCTGCCACTTTCGTCCTGCAAACAGGTTTAAACAGGCCGGTCAGACTCCCTGTTTGGGCTTCCGTTCTGCCAAAGCTGCAGTAAAATGTCCTTCTCCGGAAAAACGGGCCGCAAATCCATCCATTCAGGCCGGTCCTGAAAACCGTGCCGGGGTTATTTTAAGCCCGGATTGGCAAAAAGAGGCGATCAGGTCCTGGCACTCCCCCCATGAGGGGTAGTTCCGACGGAGACTGTGCATCTGAAGGATTACCCAGACTGGTGCGAGTCGCGATCTATAGATGGCAGAACGAAGAGGTTACATTAGTCTGATTTACATTGTCCCGGCGGGGTTTCACTACCGCGGTATATTCCCATGAGTTGTGGGTTATTTCCGGTAATTCCGGAAACAGTGTCTGGCATTCCAGGAAATCCGGTGTCGGGGGGATCAGGTTCCGGCACGAAAGACGGTTCTTCCCCGAAGATCATTATCACCAAGGAGATCTCTCCGGTATCCATCAAGCAGGGAAAAGAGGCTAAGATAACGGTGACGGTATACAACCACGGGGCCCTGCCTGTCAACGATGTTGAAATCCTTGATACATGCCTGCCTGAATTACCTGTCGTCTGGGGTAATAGCAGGTATACGATTCCTTCACTCAGTCCAGACGATACAAGGATCCTGACTTATACGGTGCGGGCGGAAAAGGCGGGCATTTACCGGTTGAACAAAACAACGGTGATGTATGCGGATGTTGATGGGAATTATTCGATGTCGTATCCGGATTCTGCAAAAATTACCGTAATCAGGTCTTTGCTTGCCGAACCTGATGAGGAGAAATCAGAAGATATCCTCGTGTCGTTTATGAAATTTATCGATGGACTGAAATCATTTTCATAATTCAGAATTTCCTGAATCCACAGAATCGTTGCTATCCCTGGATCTCCATGAAGGGATTCAGTTTCCTTCCATGCATCCCACGTTGTACTTCCGCTGGTGCTTCCGCAGTGCGGTTTCCATATCCGGAGCATTCATCACATCGGATTCAAATTTCTCCGGGTCGCTGATGGCAACCGACATCACAATATTGATCCCGTTTTCAAACAGCACATCCGGAATAATCTGGGCACTTGACCCGTACAAGGCCCGTATCCGGCAGTTTTTCGCGTAACCTGCAACCTCTTCAAAGGTTCCATTGACCAGTGTTGAGCCGGTGATGATAGCCACATCCGCATCCTCAAGTACTTCACGGTTTTCCGCTGCAGGATGGACGGTGATTCCGGCGGGCCCGTACGTGACGGTCCTGCCAATGATGGTTGTCCTGAATGTATCTGACGGCCGCTGGTCCGTTACATGCAGCTCCCTGCATCGCCCGGCATAACTTTTTACAAGCCCCCCATACCCGACAATAACCATCTTGTCATCCGGCCGGACCAGCTCCTTGACATCCACATCAACGGTGTATCCTTTTGAGAGAAGCATCTCATCAGTAACGAACGGCTGGGAGAGTGCATTGAGCGCTGCAAGAGCGATCGAGTGCCGGCTGAGCCGGGACCCGGCAAGGCCTACCGCTGCAACCTCAAAGAGTGATTTCCCGACACTGGATTGTAAAAATTCCATGTCCTGCCGGGTTTCATCGCTGGTATAGACGGGGTTATTGTCCACAAAACTCATCGCAACACCGCAGCACCCGCAGGATCCGATGACCGCGTTCCAGCCGGGGTTGAGCCCGATATTCTTTACAACCGGATCCGGAAGGCCGGTCCGCCGGTATTCGCGGATGAGGATTTCCTGTCCTTTTTCAAGAATTGTTGCAGGGGTCATGGATATCTCCGGGCCAGGATCCCTGTTTTCAGCACCGGGATCGGCTGGTTGCCTGTTCCAGAAAATGGAATT